>DXHF01000298.1 GCA_019113605.1 Candidatus Paenibacillus intestinavium | reverse complement strand
TTAATTCCTTAAATAGTGAAAATGGTGAAATACTAGATACCTTTATTTACCGTGTAGGAATCTTGGATATGCAATATAGCTACACGACAGCAATTGGCTTATTCAAATCAGTTATTGGGCTTACTCTACTATGGATTGGAAATACATTGAGTAAAAAAACAACCGGGGAAAGCTTATTCTAAATAACGAGAAGCTAATGAAAAGTTTAGGAGGAAAAAATGATGCGCAAACTATCAACACAAGCGAAAGTATTCCAAGTAGTTAATATCGTATTTCTCGGACTTCTAGGTCTAAGCATGTTTCTACCGATTTTGCATGTATTAGCAAAATCATTAAGTGGTGTCTCAGCGTTAGCCAACGGTACGATTGGTTTGCTACCCGTCGATTTCACGTTCATTAACTATGAGTATGTGCTAAGTAACCCAGCTATATTACGCGCTTTTGCAGTAACTATTTATATTACGGTTGTCGGCACAATTATTAATTTAATTATGACCTCATCTATCGCATACCCGCTGTCTAGGGAGGAGTACAAAGGCCGTAAATTCTTTTTAGTTATGATTTTAATGACGATGATTTTCCCAGCACCGCTTATTCCACTCTTTATATTGGTAAAAGAGCTAAATATGATGAATAGCTTATGGGCATTGATAATTCCAGGTGCGATCAGTGCATTTAATTTCTTCGTTATGCGTTCGTTTTTTCAGCAGATTCCAAAGGAGCTTATTGAATCCTCGCGAATTGATGGCTGCGGTGAAACGAGAATTTTATGGAATATGATTCTTCCTTTATCTAAGCCAGTAGTGGCTACTGTTGGTTTGTTTTATGCAGTCGTTCACTGGAACACTTATATGCACGCATTATATTTCATCAATAAGCCACAGCTTTACCCGCTGCAGGTTAAGCTAAGACAAATGCTTTTATTAGATCAGGTTGAATCGGGAGATGCGATATTTAGTGATTTACTTGGAACGCCAGAAGGTATCCAGATGGCTACTGTTATCGTAGCGATGATTCCGATTATTGTGTTATATCCTTTCCTACAAAAGTATTTTGTAAAAGGGATGCTGCTAGGCTCAATTAAGTAGTATAAGGAAATCGGCAATGTGGGCTAGTCCCGCAGCTTAAGATTTATTGTAAAACATAGAGTGATAGTATAAATTGGTGTTAATCTATAGGGAATTGTGTTTTTCTTAGAAAAGTGAAATGAATGAGACAGAGTCTGAAAAAAAGACAAGTGAAGCTAAAATCATTCCATTGTTCAATATTTGTAATCATTTATGATGGAAATGTAAGCGTTTGAATATTGCGCAACCAAAAATAAAGGGGATGAACGTATGAAGAAATTAGCAATAGGCATGAGCATAGTCCTTATGACGATCTCGCTACTAACTGCTTGCGGGGGTAAAAATACACCCCCAGCTAGTAGCCCAAAACCTGTTGAAACGAATCCACAGGAAACACAGAATGCCGAAGAAGCTGATGTCAAGAAGGATCCAACGAAGTTTTCAATCTCACTACGTTCACTAGCTGTAAACTACGTCGATAATCATGCGAATATTAATGAGGATGTTTGGGTGAAAAGACTGGAGGAACTTACCAATACAGACTTAGATATTCGCTTGATCCCACACGCTGAATATGAGCAAAAAATGGCGCAAATGTTCGCGATCAATGATATTCCTGATGTTGTGCAAGCAAGTGGTGGAACAACAGGGAAAGAGCTGGCTGGTTCTGTAGAAGCAGGTATTTTTATGCCGCTAGATGATTTGCTACAGGAGCATGGTCAAGATCTATTGAATAAAATCCCTGCAGAAGTATGGGATTACCAAAAAATAGACGGTAAAATTTATGCTATTCCTGACTGGCTTCATAATACGTCAAGACGCGCTACTGTTATTCGTACTGATCTGTTAGAAAAAACAGGTTTGCCTATTCCGAAAACAGTTGACGAATATTTAGATGTTATGCGTGAATTTAAAAAACTAGGTGTAGAACATCCGTTCCAGGCTCGTGAAAACTTGAAATATGCAGATGTTTTCTTTGGAGCTTTTGATGCATTTGCATATAACTCTATGTTTATTGAGCAGGATGGACAGATTGTACCTAAATTCTTCGATGTGGAAAATATGCAAAATGCAATTCAAAGCTACAATACGATGTATAATGAAGGTTTAATTAGTAAAGAGTTTGCAACAATTAATCCTGCTACGTATAAAAACAATATATTAGCCGGAAAAGCCGGGATTTGGAATATGAATGCTAACGAAGTGCTGCAATGGGAACAACAAATTCAAGAGACAACGCCTGAAGCTCGTCTAGCAATTATTACATCTCCAACAGGAACAGACGGTAAGGGTGGAAACTATATGTACGCTCCAATGACTCGTAACTTCTTAATTAATGCGAATACTGATGCAGAAAAAGCAGCTGATATTGTGAAATTCCTTAACTGGATGGTCAATGAAGAAGCAGAAACATTTTTCACTTATGGCTGGGAAGGCGAAACGTACACATTGGATAACGGTGTAGTGAACTACAAGCAGCCAGAGGATGCCGAAGGCGTTAATTTAGAGCGCTATAGAACATTTTGGTTATGGTTTGTACAGGATCAAACCTATGTGAAAGGCTTAATGGAGCAAACGCCAGAAGGTCAAGAACTTATGGGCGTATACGATTCAATTCTTGCTAAAGAAGGCCGCGATGGTATTAAATTCGAACCAAGACTTCAATCTTATCAAGATAATCCAGATATCGCACCGCTTGCGGACGTACCAGCACCACTAATTATTGACCACATCATTAAAATGATCTATGGCAAGGAACCGATCAGTGACTGGCCGAAAGTTATTGAAGAATGGAAATCTAAAGGTGGAGACGCAGTTATTAAAGAAGCGACTGAAAGATTTAATAATAAAGACGGTGTCTTCATGCCTCAAAATTAGGTATACTAAAAGTTAAAGAGAAAAGATACTCCCTGCGCGGTTAAGTGCAGGGAGTAATCTAGCTTATGAGGGGAGCTGTACATCGATGTACCGTATTTTAGTTGTTGATGATGAGCCGATGATCTGTAAAGGGTTGTCCAAAACGATTGAAAAAGCAGAGCATATTCCCTCGATAATACAAACAGCAGAAAATGGGATTGAAGCATTGGAAATTATTAAAACGATGAATCCTCATTTTGTGTTTACTGATATTCGTATGCCCAAAATGGATGGATTGGAGCTGTGCCAACAGATTTCAGAACAATACCCTTCCATTTTGCTTGTTGTAGTTAGCGGCTATGGAGAATTTGAATATGCCAAAAAGTGTATCAGCTATGGCGTTTCGAGCTATGTTTTGAAACCGATCGCAAAAAGAAATGTGCATGAAACGCTCGATCGTTTAGTTAAGCATTATCAAAACCGAAATCAATCAACACTAGTTTCCCCGCTTAGTATAGAGGCATGGGTAGGAAAGATAGTTGATGCGATTTGGATGCTGCACACAGAAGAGTTGCTCCAATTGCTCGCGCAATGGGAAGCAGAGTTGAATAGTCATCAGCTAGGCAGAGTTCAATTACATATATTACTATCTGATTTTTTTGAAATGCTAGTAAAGCAGCTGGCATTTAAAGGTATGGAAACAAATAAAATTAGCTTTAATAAAGAAATGCTTGAGAGAGATGAGCATCCAATTACTTATTTTTGTGATAATGTGCAGCAAACGCTTACTCAATTGCGAGAAAAACGCAAAGGAAAAACGAAGGATATGATTGAAGAAGCGAAAAATTATATTGAGGAACATTTATCGAAAGAAGTATCTTTGGAGGAAGTAGCCGATATTTTAGGATTAAATCCATCGTATTTCAGTCAATATTTCAAACTGAAAACAAACGAAACATTTGTGCACTATCGAATTAAGCGTAGAATGGAAAAGGCTAAACGATTATTGGAAATCCCACGTTATCGGATTACGGACATTTCCCATGAAATCGGCTATGCGGATCATCCCCATTTTACGAAAACCTTTAAAAAACATGTCGGAGTGTCGCCTTCAGAATATCGCAAAATGCTGGGGATCGAATAATGAATAATAAATTATTTACGAGATTGCTTATGTACTTTACGGTCATTATTCTATTTTCTTTGGCGGTACTGGGTGTCTCCTTTTATATTCAAACTGCGAGTGAACTCGATAAGCAGTCGGAGCAATATATCGCACAAGTCATTAATAATACATCCTATCAAACTGATCTTTATCTACAGACATATGAGAGACTCAGTACCTCTATATTAGTGAATAACCATGTGAAAAAGTTTCTCGATCTGGATCCTACAGATTATTACGGGCGCTATGAATATTCGAAAGAAATTATTAAAAATGTGTTTACACAGCCATTTAACATGTATCCACAGATTAATCTAGCTTATGTATTGGCGTATAACGGAAACTCGCTTTTTTACGATGGACAAGGACTGGCTGATACTAGCTCCTTGAATAAAACAGAGCATCTAGAGATGCTAAAGCAGCTTACTCCAGATAATGGAGCCTTCGTCCTTATTAAAAATAGTGTCTTGAAGAAGACGCAAAATTCGACGATTACGATTGCCCGAAAAATTAGAGGGGTTCAATCTTATGTTCCAAATGGAATATTAGCTATTGAAATTGATTCATCCAAAATCGAAGAGGTTTGGCAAAATGTCGAACTAGCGAAAAATGGGTACTTTTTTATCCTTGATGCTAACGGGCAGGCGATTTATTATCCCGAGCACAAGTTGAAAGATCCGTCCGTAAGTGAAAGTTTTATAAACGTTATTTTTAACAATTCCGAAAATCATTTCATAAAATCTGTAGCCGGTGAAAAGTGGTTATTTGTGTCTAGAGAGTCTGATTATTCACAATGGAGGCTCGTAATGGCGCTGCCATTATCTGAGCTAAGGTCGCCAATATCAACGGTACGTATAACAGCGATCACAGTGGGCGGAATTGTCCTTATTATAGCGTTGTTGCTTGCTTATCGCTTCAGTCACTCCATTACAAAGCCGATTCAAATATTGAAAAATGGAATGAGGGAAACGGTGAAAGGCAACTGGAAGCAAATTGAATATGTAAGCAATAGCCGAGATGAAATTGGAGGATTGGTCCATGCCTACAACATTATGGTCAATCGGCTGGAGGAGATGATTAATCAGGTCTACAAAGTGGAGCTGAATAATAGCAAGCAGGCATTAGAGCTGCAAACATTGGAAAATGAAAAACAAACATTGGAATTTCAAGCACTTCAGCTGCAAATCAATCCTCATTTTCTTTACAACACATTGGAAACGATTAATTGCTATGCGATTGTGAAGGATAGTGAAGAAATTAGTGAAATTGTGGAAGCGATGGCTTTTATGCTGCGCTATTCTCTGCGGACGAAGCTGGATGAAATAACGCTTGTTAATGAATTGAATCATATCCGTAATTACTTGTTAATATTGAAGTACCGTATTCAACGAGAATTTGAAATTGAAATCGAGGTTCCTCCAGCGCTGCTATTGGAAAAAATGGTCCGCCTAACGTTACAACCACTACTGGAAAATATATTCCAGCATGCTTTTCCAGATGGAATTGAGCCTTATCATTCGATCCGAATTGGAGCAGAGTATACTGAGCATTATTTTCAAGTTACGGTTGAGGATAATGGTGCTGGCATTACCGTTGCAAGACTCGAGCAATTGAGAGAAAAGCTGAATTCAAATTGGTTGCAGACTGAAGAAAAACGGGCGACTGAAAAAGGTGGAGGAATTGGGATGATTAACGTTCACCGAAGAATTCAGATGGTTTTCGGTGAGCAATATGGATTATCTATTGACAGCGAGCTAGGTAATGGTGTGAAAATTACTATGCGGATGCCTAAGATGAGAATATAGTAAGGCCTGGGTGGATAAAAGTGATTTTTATAGCGACCTGTCCAGATTTGGATGGGTCTTTTTGATTTTAAAAGCATGAAGCTATACAATAAACTATAACGATGTTAAAATTGAACGCTAGGCAGAAGTCCTTATCCAAAGTGTTTTGAGGAGGATATAGCTGAGGATCGGCAAATAGATTACAAAAAGATAAAAAACTTTCTTCCGCCCTACGTTGCTACAATATCAAGCATATGGGAA
Source organism: Candidatus Paenibacillus intestinavium (assembly GCA_019113605.1). Lineage (GTDB taxonomy): Bacteria > Bacillota > Bacilli > Paenibacillales > Paenibacillaceae > Pristimantibacillus > Pristimantibacillus intestinavium. The sequence goes on along the minus strand of DXHF01000298.1, from coordinate 11,944 downwards.
GACGATGAAAAGTTTGGGAGGCATATTAATATGAGAAATGACAGTCGTCAGCCCAATGAGCTTCGGCCCGTTATTATAACAACAAACGTTAACAAGCATGCTGAAGGTTCAGTACTAATCCAATTTGGTGATACAAAGGTGCTTTGCACAGCTTCTGTTGAGGAGCGGGTACCGCCATTTATGAAAGGTCAAGGCAAAGGCTGGGTAACAGCAGAATATTCCATGCTTCCAAGAGCAACGCATACTAGAAATCATCGTGAAGCGAATCGTGGTAAATTAACAGGACGTACAATGGAAATTCAACGTCTAATTGGACGAGCACTTCGTTCCGTCGTTAATTTACAAGCGTTAGGTGAACGTACGATTACATTAGATTGTGATGTTCTGCAAGCTGATGGCGGTACAAGAACAACTTCAATTACAGGTGCATTTGTTGCCCTTTGTTTAGCGATTGAGCATTTAGCGAAACAGCATAATTTTGCTGTTTATCCGATTAATGATTTTCTTGCTTCAGTAAGTGTTGGTGTGATCAATGAGATTCCGATGCTTGACTTGAACTATGAAGAAGATTCAAAAGCAAAAGTAGATATGAACGTTGTAATGACCGGCAGTGGTAAATTCGTTGAAGTTCAAGGTACAGGCGAAGAGGCTCCATTTACAAGATTAGAACTTAATGAATTGTTAGAGCTAGCCGAGGCAGGAATTGAAGATCTGATTGAAAAGCAGAAAGAAGCCATTGGTGCTGCTGCTGATAAAATTAGAGGTGAGTAGATGAACGACATTACGACAATCGTCATTGCGACGAAAAATGAAGGTAAGGTGAAAGAATTCGCACATGCATTTGCCAAACTAGGCATCGAAGTGAAAAGCTTATTCGATTATCCGTCGATTCCCGATATCGTCGAAGATGGAGATACGTTTATCGCTAATGCCAAGATTAAAGCGAAAGTGACTGGCGATGCCATTGGAGTTCCAGTGTTAGCTGATGACTCCGGTTTGTCTGTTGATGCACTAGATGGTGCGCCAGGTGTATACTCTGCACGGTTTTCAGGAGAAGGAGCGACTGATGCAAGCAATAATGCGAAGCTGATCCAAGTGCTTCAGCAATTGGATGCGCCGTTAGCGCTTGATCCGCTTGCAGATGGCTCGCAATTGTTAAGTCATGCACAGTTCCGCTGCGCATTAGCATTGTATATTCCAGACACTGAGCAATTTATCGTTGCTGAAGGGCTTGTACCTGGTATTATTACAGATCGTCCACATGGTGATGGCGGATTTGGTTATGATCCATACTTCTACGTTCCTCAGCTAGACTGTAGTATGGCGCAGCTAAGCAAAGACGAAAAAGGTAAGATCAGCCATCGAGGCGAAGCATTGAAACAATTAATGCCACAACTTCGTGAGATGTTCGAAATACAATAGAACCTAACCTAATTGTAAATGAGGATGATTTCATCGTTCCAGATTAAAGTCTGAGTAACGGATGAGTCATCCTTATTTTTTCCACTACATAGGGTAAGAAAGATAGTGTTATGTTGGATATTTCATCTACCCTAATCACTAGCGGAGAGGTCTTATTGCTAGTGGAAAAGCGATAGCGGTCGTTTTTGTCCTCGGATTTATACCACTATGACTTATTCGATAAGTCCGAGGACAACGGCGATTGGAACAGCAATAAGACCTCGCAGCGCCCTACACTATACTAACTTTGTTTTCCTTCAGCCACACATTAATTTGATATAGATAAGCATAGAGCTGCGGGCCAGACATTAATTGGCCAAACCAAGGAACAAGTGAAGCAGATTGCTCAGATTTCAATAAATTTTCAATAACATCTTTATTAATGAGTTTCAATATCGGGGAACTATCATCATGCAAAATATCATTCATTAACCGAGTAACTGCTGTTAAATAAGCAGGATTATGTGTCTTAGGGTACGGGCTTTTCTTCCTAGTAATAATCTCTTCAGGCAATATACCACGCAATGATTTACGTAAAATTCCTTTTTCACGATCTCCCGAAGTTTTGAACTCCCATGGAATATTGAACACATAATCAACTAAGCGATGATCACAGAAAGGGACTCTCACTTCAAGTCCTGCTGCCATACTCATCCGATCTTTACGATCTAATAACGTTGGCATAAATCTGGAAATATTCATATATGACATTTGCCTTACTGCTCGTAAATGAGCATCTTCGCCGTGTAAGTGAGGAACTTCATAAGTGGCTTCTTCAAATCTTTGAGCAGCATACTGCTGTGGTTTAATCCAATCACTTAATTCAGAAGAAATAATATTACTACGGAACTCAGTTGCCAGCGACCATGGGAATTGTTGTGCATATAATGTTTCTTCCTTATGAAACCATGGATAACCTCCAAAAATTTCATCAGCTGCTTCACCAGAAATTGCAACCGTGGCGTTCTTTTTAATTTCACGGCAAAATAGAAGTAGTGATGAGTCGACATCAGCCATACCCGGTAAGTCTCGAGCGATCGTAGCGTCATGCAATGCGGAGGTAAGATCTGGAGTATCAAACTGAACATAATGATGAACAGTTGATAGGTGAGAGGTCATAAGTTCGATAAATGGGGTGTCGCTATTAGGTTGGAATGAATGGGCCTTAAAGTGTTTGTCGTTGTCTACGTAATCGATAGAGTACGTATGAAGCGGACTGGCATCTTTATCACGATAGAATTGTACTGCCATTGCAGTTAACGCGCTTGAATCTAAACCACCTGATAACATAGTGCAAATGGGCACATCACTGATCATTTGCCTGTTCATCGTGTCTAGTAATAGTTCTTGAACATAATCTACAGTTTGATCCATAGTATGTTCATGCTCTCTACTTTCAAGTTTCCAGTAGGTTTGCAATCTCGATCCAGACTTATTAACTGTCATACATTGTCCTGCTTTAAGTTCGGATATTCCTTCATATACGCCATGACCAGGTGTTCGGGCTGGTCCTACAATAAATATTTCTGCTAATCCTTCCCGACTGACTTCTGGCTTAACTTCAGGGTGTGTGAGTAATGTTTTCAATTCAGAACCGAAAATAAAGCGCGAGCCTTGATCCGCAAAAAATAACGGCTTTACACCAAGTCTATCTCTAGCCAAAAACAATTCTTCTTGCTGAACATCCCACACCGCGAAAGCGAATATACCGTTCAAATGTTCCAAGCAGTCTTTGCCCCAATGCATATACGCTGTTAACAATACTTCCGTATCGCATGTTGTTGTAAATCGCCAACCGTAGGACAGTAATTGCTCGGTGAGCTCTTGTGCGTTGTATATTTCACCATTATATACGATAACAAATTGATCATTTTCACGATATCGCACCATAGGTTGAGCACCGTTACTCGGGTCCATTACCGCAAGTCGTCGATGCCCGAATGCACAATGAACAGATAACCAAGTTCCAGCGGCATCTGGTCCCCTTGGTGTGAGCGTATCTGTCATTGCTTCAAGTGTTTCACTGCTATGCAGTAAGTTGTTCTGCCAGTCTATCCATCCTGTCATACCACACATAGGCTTCATTCCTCTCTTTCTTGACACTAACCTTACATACTATAACGTATATGTGCAAATGAGAATAAAATGTCTGTCCATAAGAGAAGCTAATGATGAGCTTTTATTATATACGGCGTTGGAGGATGACGATGAATACGAATGAGATTGATCATACAGATGACAGTCGTAAAATCTATTATGTAAATGTGCAATCAAGACAGCTTTACGAGCAGCCAGACATTGCTCCTTATCATCTAGTCATTATAGCTAATGCTAGCGAGCGAGATGGGGTCATTGAACAATTTCATAAGGTGGAAAATAGTGATGAAGGTACACTAGAAACGATATTTCAATGGTATAGTAACAATTATGACATGAGCATCGTCAATGATGAGCATGGTGATCGACTGCAGCGGCTTTATGAGGAATTGTACAGGCTTGGCACTGATGAAACAAGACGGCATATCGAACAGATGAAAATACTTTAGACAATATATTTCAGCTATTCCTTTGTAATGCGGTTGACATGATTCTATACTTTGTGAGAGATTAAGAAGAGTATTTTCACAACATAATGGAGGATTTCATCTTGCAAAAATTAGTTTTCTTCGTAGGAGTAGCAGGTACAGGAAAAACAACTGTAGCAAAAATCTTAAGTAAGTATCTACCAGCAGCATTTCTAGATCGCGATACAGTAGGGGGTCGCTTTGTCGAAGCGTTTCTTAAGCTGAAAGGTTTGGATATCAATGATCGTGATTCTCAGTTCTACAAAGAGAATCTTCGTGATCTTGAATATGATACAACAAAAGATATTTGTATCGAAAATTTGGCAGCAGGACAAAACGTTTTTATGATTTCGCCATTTACAGCAGAGCTTCGTAATCAGCGATGGATCGAAGATGTTATCGGAGCTGCAGGGCTGACGAGAGATCAAGTCGATGTGAAAGTTATCGTAGTTACACTAGAGAATATTGAGCTTCAACACAATCGAATTGTTGACCGTCAAACGGAACGTGATCGTTGGAAGCTGGATAACTGGGGTGACTTTGAACAACGTGTTACCTTCGTTCCGGACATTAACTGGGATCTGCCAGATCATTCGATATTAGTGTTCGATAACAGTGGAGAATTGACGAAAGAGAAAGAACGGCAATTGATTGATTTTGTAATGAATGACTGACATATAACAAAGCCGTAGCGCATCTAGATGCCGCTACGGCTTTGTTTTTACTGAATGAACTTCATTATTTTTCGTAGATTGCATTACGCATACATTAGCTAAGTTGTTTCAACTTGCGATAATCTTTGGGGACGATACCCTTGGATTGTTTGAAAATTCGCGAGAAGGTAGTGTAGGAGCCATAGCCTACTTCAAGTGCAATTTCAGATACACTTAAGTCTGTTGAAATTAGCAGACTACAGGCATGGCGTAATCTTAAATCATGTAGAAAATGAACAAAAGTTTGCCCTGTTGTATGTTTAATTACTTCACTAATACGCGACATGCTAAGTGAGAAAGTACTAGCTAGCTCTGCCAGTGTCAAATTGTCCTGATAGTGCCGATGGATATAGTGAATAATTGGCCATACTGCTGCTCTTGTCTTATTCCCTTGATTAGAAATAATAGGTTGATTGGCATGCTTGCGTCGATAGCGATCAAAATATATTAATATCTCCTTCAATCTCATTTGCAACATCAATTCACGCCACGGCGCCTCGCTTTGGTATTCGCTATACATATCCTCGATAAGCTGCTGCATATGTGCAAGGTCGTCACCCTCTAATTGAATAAAAGGTGGGAGTATGCTGTGATCTAGTACATCAAGCAGTGTTTGCTCTTGTCTAGTTTCCATAAGTAAATCCATACTGAAGGAGCAATTGTATAGTTGTAGCTTGCTTCCTTTGTCTGTGATGATTTCATGTACTTGATAAGGGAGTAAAAATGTAAACGTACCTGAAGCCATCCGATGTGTAGTATCGTTGATCGATTCCAAGCCGCTTCCTGCAAATACAAAAGAAAATTCCAAAAAGTCATGGCGATGTGGTCGAAAACCATGTTCCAGCTTATTTATACTAATATGAAGTGGAGAAGTAGTATTCATATTGGGATACGTTTTAAGATAATCGGGAAAGTAAGTCATGATACGATTCAATCCTCCGAAGATATGAGACTTATTTCGAAAAAACAGCAATCTTTCTATTGAAGTATATTCTAAGATGATAGAAGGAATCAATGGATATTTCATAATGATAAAGCGCTTACTATATGAAGCCTTATGATTATGCTTCGAATCTGCTTTTCATTTCCAGGAAAGTAAATCAAGTAACTAATAAAAAGTTTGAGGAGGTATTATTTTGTCTGAACAAAATAAAATTAGAATTGGTATTATTGGTGGAGGAAATATTGGTGGTGTTCATGCCAAAGAATTTACAGCGCTAGCTAATGAGTGTGAAGTTATAGCGATTACCGATGTCAATCTGGCAGTTGCCAATGATAAGGCGAGGCAGTATAGCATACCGCACGTAGCTGAAAGTGCTGAAGCTCTAATCCAGCGTGATGATATTGACGCTGTCGCTATTGGTGTCCCCAATCAATACCATACGGATCTGGTACTACTTGCGCTTGAAGCGGGTAAACATGTTCTTATCGAAAAACCAATGGCTATTCATGCTGAAGCAGCTCGACAAATCGTAAAAGCAAGTCAGAAGTCCGATCGTATTGTTATGGTAAGTCATCAAATGCGCTGGGAATCGGTACCTATGCAAATTAAACAGCAAATTGATCGTGGTGAGCTCGGACGAATTTATACAGCGAAAACGGGCTGGTTCCGTAGAAAAGGAATTCCAGGCTGGGGAACTTGGTTCACACAAATGAATCAGTCAGGAGGCGGACCACTTATCGATATCGGTGTTCATATGCTTGATTTGGCACTATATCTAATGGGTAATCAGAAGCCGGTTTCAGTATATGGAGCGACCTATGCGGAGTTTGGTCCAGTACGTAAAGGGATTGGAACATGGGGTACTCCTAATTGGAATGGAATCTATGATGTAGAGGATTTGGCAACAGCGTTGATTAAGATGGAGGATGGAAGCACGCTATCACTTGAAGTGAGCTGGGCGGTGCATATGGACACGGATAATAGTCCGTTTATCCATCTAATGGGCTCTGAGGGTGGAGCTAGTTATCAAGGTGCTAAAGGCAAGCTGTTAACTGAGAAATTTGATACTCCAATCGAGACAAATCTAATTAAGCCTGATCATGATGAAGGCGAACGTGCTCGTATGAGTCGCCACTTCTTAGCTTGTATTCGTGAAGGTAAGCAGCCGATTACATCAGTATGGAGTGGATTTACGAATAACCTTGTACTGGATGCGATCTATGAATCATCGCGTACAGGCAATGAAGTGAAATTGAATTGGGAACTTGACTAAATGAAATGAAAGTTCAAAAGGATTACTTATCAGCATCGCATCGTGATCATAAGTGGACTTTTGAATATCTACTAAAGGAGAAATCATATTATGCTTAGAGGCTTATCGGGTGCAGGGCTAGGAGCGTTGGAAAGTACTGAGCAGTTGATCCAATTAGCAGGGACATACGGCTTTGATGTTGTAGATATTGAGGCGGAGTCATTGATTCAGCAATATGGAGTAGACAAGTCAAGGGAGCTATTAACTCAGAATGGTGTTGGCATCGGTTCCATTGGATTGCCTGTAGAGTGGAGATCAACAGAGGAGCTATTTGTACAGGGGATACATAAGCTGGCAAAAGCAGCAGAAGCAGCGTCTACACTTGGCTGTTATAGCTGCTGCACCTACATTCTTCCTTCGACGGACATGAAGGCTGCGGCATTTATGACGATTGCTATCCGCCGCTTACGTATATGTGCACAAATACTTGGTGCATACGGTATTAGACTAGGACTGGAATTCGTCGGTCCACATCATCTACGTACAAACTGGGCTAATCCTTTCATTTGGACAATGGAGGAGACATTGGCTTTAATAGAAGCGATAGATGAAAGAAATGTCGGTCTTTTGTTTGACTCCTATCACTGGTATACCAATGAAATGACTGTGGCGGATATTAAGTCGCTAAAGTCTGAGCAGATTGTGCATGTTCACATTAATGATGCACACAATATACCAGTATCGGAGGCACTTGATAACGGGCGATTATATCCGGGTGAAGGTGTTATTGACTTGGCAGGTTTCCTGCAGGGGCTTCAAGCTATTGGTTATCAAGGGGCGATTTGTCAGGAAGTATTGATGGCAGAAGCACAGGCGGAGTCTGTAGAAGCTCTTGTACTTCGCTCTAAGCGGGGCTTTGACAAAGTTTTCGCTGAAGCAGGAGTATAATGGATATAGGTAAGATTCGTCTAAAGTAGCTTTTCCAGCGCCTGGACTTAGTTAACTTTATAGAAAATGAGGCTCCTCTTAACGTCATTAATATGCCGTTAAGAGGAGTCTGTTTTACTGTTTCGGTAGATTATCACTATACTGATTCTTGGAATGCTATAATAGCATCAATCTACCTCACTTATGTCTGAAGTTAGAAATACATTTGAGCGTAACAAGTTGGATTATCGGTAAGGATAGATTTAAATATCTTAATAGTAGGAGTTGGACATTAATGGCACAAGTGACACCATTTCTCATGTTTCAAGGGAATGCAGAGAAGGCAATGAATTTTTATACATTGCATATTGCAGATTCAGCGATCACAAGTATTGTTAGATACGGTGCAAATGAAGCGGGGGTAGAAGGTACTGTAGTTAGAGCTGCGTTTGAATTGAAGGGTCAGAAATTTATGTGTAACGATAGTAATGTAAAGCATGGATTTGATTTTACTCCATCGTATTCGATGTTTATAACTTGTGATTCAGAGGAAGAGATCGATATACTCTTTGCTGCTTTCATGCAGGGTGGAAGTGAACTAATGCCACTCGGAAGCTATGGCTTTAGTCGAAAATTTGGCTGGCTCGTAGACCAGTTTGGTGTATCATGGCAATTCACTCTGCCGTTTGTAGAATAGACTATAATTCATATTTTGAATTTAATCATTAGAAAACTAGCTATTCGATTAAGTTTTGTTCGAAAGGGTTGAACTTATCCGTTAGCTCATGCTCATTACGGATAAGTTCAACCCTTTTATTTATATAGAAGATCTCTAGTTACCATCGCCCTTTATATGTGGGCAGTACTGCTTCATAAGCTTGACTGTATCTTGATCGAGCTTATGGTCTCTATCGATCAATTGATCAGCAACCTTATTCATTTTTTTCTCTGACCAATTTTGTCCGAATTTGAATTTGCTTGTCATCTCTTCCACACGAATTTTAACGATGGCAGCCGCCGCGACCTGCTTTGCATATCCTTGATCGGAAGGAACAATCGCATCGTAGCCGCCTTCTGGCTGTAGCTTTTCCATAAATGTAGTAAATACATCGCATTTTACTTGAAGATCATGAACAACTTCAGCTTGACCTCTAAATAGTACGGATTTGAAAAATGCGGTCGCCGGGCAAGCATATTTTGGATTATTCATATAGGAGGGGATGATCGCGTATTCTTTGGCCACAGAGAAGCTGACCTTCGAATTGGCTACAAGAGTAGACATTTTCTCACCGATTTTACTTCCATGGAAATAAAGATCTCCGTTGTAATATACATAGTTAAGCGGTGTAATGTTAGGATAGCCGTCTTCTCCGATCGTCCCCAGGAAACCAAAAGTCATTTCTTCAAGAAAAGCAATGACGTCCTCGATATTTTCATCACCCATAGCAAATTCTTTTCTTCTCACGAACAATCACCTCTACATTAGTAATGTATTTTATTGTATAAATAGAAGAGGTAATTAAAAAGAGCCAATTTATAATATTTTTACTGTACCACTTTAGAGGAGTGAGCAAGTTGGAGCTGTATTTGCCTTATTATAAATATTTTGAGCAGTATGGTCACAAAAGTGATGCGTTATTTCATGCGCTTAAAGCAGGCATATTGAGTGGTGCTATTTCGGCGGGGACGAAGCTTCCTTCGAGTAGACAATTGGCCTTAACTTACGGATTATCTCGTGGCACCGTCAATGTAGTCTATGAGCGGTTGCATTCGCAAGGGTTTGTTCGAAGTGTAATGGGCAGCGGTACATTCGTTATCTATCATCAACTTGATGTTAACGATCGTTCACTTAAGTTGCTTGTAAATGATGCTGAATTGTCAGATTGGGGCAAACGTTTAGTAGAAATTGAACTTCATCGAGGGCAAGTTTCGCAAGTTCAACGCGGAAGTACTGATCCTATATCCTTCACTTTAGGACAAGTAGATGTAACACATTTTCCAGTTCATGAATGGAATCGACTTATGTTTGGGCAAGTACGAGAACAATACAAGAAGGAAAGTGTCGATGCCTATTCTTCAGAGGGACATGCGCCGCTGCGAGAAAGTATCGCACAGCATTTACATACATTCAGAGGGATAAACGTTAATGCTGACAATGTTGTTATTGTTAATGGTTCTCAGCAAGCGATCGCTTTAATCATCCAATTATTAATTAATGAAGGTGATGCTGTAGCAATGGAAAACCCTCATTACGTTGGGTTACGCAATGCTGTGCACTCTGTTGGTGGGAAGGTCCATGCTTTTCCTGTAGATGATGAAGGGATTGTATTTACTACTAGCACAGCTTGCTCATACAAACTATTAATTGTTACACCCAGCCGTCAATTTCCGAAAGGTGTTGTTCTTAGTATGGAAAGAAGACAGCGGCTTTTACAGTGGGCTGAGGAAAATAATGCATACATTATTGAGGACGATTATGACAGTGAATTTCGCCATTATGGCAGAGCGAATGAACCATTAAAGTCTTTAGATCGGAATGGAAGAGTCATCTATATCGGTACGTTTTCGAAAACTATGATGCAAAATATTAGACTGGGCTATGCTGTATTACCAGATGCATTGAAAAATTGGTTTACGATTGCTAAGAAGGTGTACGAAAGACATCCTAGTTCCATTATTGAACAACGTGCACTTGCGGACTTTATGAATACGGGGCTATATGATCGACATATTAGACGGATGAAGCGGATATATCGTAAAAAAGCGGAGCTATTATTAAAACTTCTAACGGAGCAGATGCAAGATGTTTTAGCGCTTTATCCAATCGATGCAGGCTTACATATTTATGCAAGGTGGAAAGGGACGGAAGTGGAGTTTGAGCCGTTTCTAAGATGTTGTGAACAATTGAATGTGCAGGTAGCAGATGCAAGAGCATCTTATCTAGGGGATAGTGAACAAGCGTTTTGTCTAGGTTATGCTCATCTGGATGAGCAGCAAATTACGGATGGTGTCATGCGCATGGTAGAGGCACGGAAAAATGTAGGGGGTGTCGAGAACATTCAATCCAATTAAAAATCCAACCAAACGTAAAACCCAAAAATGTTGATTTAACAGCATTCTTGGGTTTTATTTATATCCAAACAAAAATGCGAAAATTAAGCAGGGTTACTGTTCAAGCTAGTTTCAAACGCATCAATAATAACGAGGAAATGTTCTGCTTCGCGAAAAACGTGATCTGCTAGTAGTGGATGAATAATGCTTTTAATGCGGCACTCCTCAATTAAATCACGAGCTGTCTTCTTAAAGTCGCGAAGTGATTTGACGGATACTCTATTTTGATCAAGAAATTGATCAAGCAGCGGCACTGTTTGCGCTTGCGGTCGCATTGAGCTTAAATCCTGTGCTTGAAATAGTAATTGGTCAAATTCTTGACTAAAGTTATTAGCTTGTTCTACGAGCTTACGCTCAGAAGGATCGAGTAAGTGACTAATGAATTTGGCATGATCAGCCATAATTTTGAGGAAGAACACATTTTCATCGATAATCGCATCAGGTAAAGGCTCTAATCGGCCTGCATTTAATTCCGATAAGCGGTTTCGGAAATAATTAGCTTCCCTACTAACATGATCAACGAGTAGCGGGAAGTTATTGGCACCAGGTAACTGACATGTAACGATTAGACCAAGCACTTTTCGTTTGAAGGCCCAAATATAAGAAACGGCAGTATGGACATCTTCATTGAATTTTCTAATGACATTAGGATCTGTTCCGAACGTAAGAGCATTAGCTTTATTTTCGATAGCTTCGAAGGTGGAGTAAAATTGGTTCGCTTCATTAATCAATTGAGTATCATCACATCTGAAACCTAATCTAAGAAAGAGCGAATGTTCCTTCATGATCCGTGACCAAAACCTGATTTCTTCTAAGGAACGAACGACAAACTGATCGGCCAATGACAACATCTCCTTTATAAGTTCAATCATTTAAGACTATATGTAAAGGCATTTCGTCCTATGTCCTTCATTATTAATAATTTGCAGTGAAGATAACGAAATTGGAATTTTTTAAAAGTTGCATATATAAC
>DXHF01000297.1 GCA_019113605.1 Candidatus Paenibacillus intestinavium | reverse complement strand
TTGTCTCGCATGACCGTTATTTCCTTGATGCTATGACGACGACTATAGTAGAAATCGAGCGTCACCAAGCGAAGCGTTACACTGGTAATTACAGTCGCTACCTTGAAATCAAAGAAGCAGAGTATGAAACTCAATTGAAACACTTTGAAAAACAACAAGGTGAAATTGCTAAAATGGAGCAATTTATTCAAAAAAACATCGTTCGTGCCTCTACAACAAAGCGTGCTCAGAGCCGCCGCAAGTCTTTAGATAAAATGGATCGTATGGATCGCCCCCAAGGTGATCTAAAACGTGCATCATTCTCATTTGAAATAGAACGGATGAGTGGGAAAGAAGTATTGAATGTCAATCATTTGTCTATGCAATTCCCTAATACTGCTACGCCACTGTTCAGCGATATTAGCTTCCAATTGCAGCGCGGCGAGATGGTAGCACTAGTCGGACCTAACGGAATCGGCAAGTCCACATTATTAAAGACACTTGTTGCGCAATTAGAGCCAACAACAGGTAGCATCCAATTCGGTTCACATGTAAAGGTTGGCTACTACGACCAAGAACATAATGTATTAAACAGTAATAACACTGTACTTGAAGAAGTATGGGGGACTTATCCGCATATGGAAGAAGCTCGTATTCGTACTGTACTTGGTAACTTCTTGTTCAGTGGTGAAGATGTATTAAAAAAAATATCAGCATTAAGCGGTGGCGAGAAGGCGCGTGTTTCTTTATCCAAATTAATGTTAGCTCAAGCGAACTTTCTCATTCTCGATGAGCCTACGAACCATTTGGATCTCTTTAGTAAAGAAGTATTGGAGTCAGCCTTGTTTGATTATGAGGGGACTTTACTTTTTATCTCACATGACCGTTACTTTTTGAACAAGATGTCGGAGCGTATTGTCGAACTTTCAGCGCAAGGAACTAGCTATTTCCTGGGAAATTATGACGATATGCTGGAGAAAAAACTCGAAATGGAAGAAGCTCGACTTGAAGCAGCAAAATTACAAAACAATAAAAACTCAGTTCAACAGCAAGTGACAGCATCCCCTGTCCAATCCTATGAAGCTGAGAAGCAACAGAAGCGCGAAGAGCGTAATAAGCAACGTAAAATAGAGCAGTTAGAGCAACAAATTGCCGAATTAGAGCAACAAATTGCTGACTGGGAAGTTCAACTTACAGATCCAGCCATTTTCAACGATTATATGCGTATTCAAGAAATTCAAGCAGAAATTGCTAATCGCAAGGAATCGCTCGATCTTTGCTACGAGCAATGGGAAGAAGTTATGGCTTAACAACGAAGAAGCTGTTCCACTGTAGAGAACTCTACTGTATGGGACAGCTTCTTGCATTAAGCTAGATGTTTCACTAGTGCAGTTATCATAATATAATTACATTTTTGAGGTTTTTGCTGGAATATATCCTAGTTCAATAGCTACAGTAATAGCTTTAGCACGCGAACGAACTTCTAATTTGTCAAATAACTTACTTAATTGATACTCCACTCCACGTTGGCTAATATGGAATTTGTCAGCTAGTTCTCTATTGCTATAGCCATGCGAGATCGCCTCCAGTAGTTCTTTTTCTTTGTCAGTAATATAGGAGTTTTGCTTCTGCATAAGCTTTTGAAAAGCTCGTATATCCATAATACGTAAGCGTTGCAGCAACTCTATTGGCACTAAAGCGTAGCCTTGGATCATACTTTGTATCGATAGAATAAGCTCATCACTAGAACTAGCTTTGTCGATAAACCCATTGATCTTTGCATCCATCATTTCATTAATGTGAGGTTCCATTTCATAGCCAGAATATAGCATTACTTTCACATCAGGCTGCTTGTCCTTCAACAGCGTACATAACTCCATCCCATTCATAACTGGCATCTGCCAGTCACAAAGCACAATATCAACTCGTTGCCGACTAATCATCTCAAGTGCTAATTTCGCTGATTGAACAAAACTAACTCTGACACGCATATTGCGCTCTAACATGTCCTTCGTCCCAATCCCTACTGCAGGATGGTCGTCCACAATAAGAATATGACTATACAATAATAGCCCTCCTATCTAAATATGATTAAAGCCTTCAACTTTGTGCGACTGCCTTTCACATATAGTATGAGCTGGATGCTTTCACTTTTTGAAAAATAAGAGTTTGAATCAGAGTGAACCTAAGTGGAGAATACGAGCAGTAAAATAGAAATGAAGTGGAATTTGCAGAAGTTATTGTACGTTCTGCATATATTATACCGTTAATCATTAACAATATAAACATTTTTTCGAAAATTTATATAGTTACGAGGAAGGCTTTGAGTGCTAATCGAAGGACGTCACGAGAACCAATCGCTTCTACACTAGCGATTGATTCTCTCCGCAAGGGCCCAGGTCGAGGGATAAAAAAATAATAGTGCTTTATCTTTATTTCGCTCGGAAGCGTAGGTTACGGAGAAAACAATGCAACTTTTTTCTTTATTTCGCTCGTAAGCGCGGTTTACGAAGCAAACTAAGGATCTTTTTTACTTGTTCGCTCCAAAAGCCAGCTCGGAATGTATGTCATACGAACATAAGCCCTCAATTCGTGCGCACGAGGCTCACTATTGAGGACTTATTATAAACTATTGTACTTGTACATTTTCATTCTATATGTGCTGAACCTATTTTTTTGCTACATATTTACGAATATCAAACGCTACAGCAACAACGATAATTAATCCTTTAATAATAAGCTGCCAGTTCGGATTAATTCCGATAAACGTTAGTCCGTAGTTAATAACAGTGAAAATAAGAACACCAGCAATAATACCTTTGACTCTACCAACACCACCTGTTGTAGATACTCCACCTACGACGCAGGCAGCAATCGCATCAAGCTCATACATATTACCATAGCTATTGGAAGCTCCACCAGTACGTGCAGCTTCCAGTACGCCTGCAAGCCCATAGAGTGCTCCTGCAATCGCATAAATCCACAAAATGTTTTTCGCTACATTAATTCCTGATACATGCGCCGCTTGAATATTACCACCAATGGCATACATATTTTTACCAAGCTCTGTTTTGTTGAATATAATCCATACAATAAATGAGACCGCAATGGCAATCAGTATAATGTAAGGAAGTGAGAATGAACCCAAATCTAATGTTCCAGAACCAATTACAGTGAAATCATCGCGAAGTCCCGCAATTGGTTGAGAATTATTAGGCTCCATATCGAAATATAAGGAGTTAGCACCAAAAACAGCCACCATCGTTCCTAGCGTAGCAATAAACGGTGGAACATTGAACTTCGCCACGATGAAACCATTCACCAAACCTACTGCAAAACCTACTGCTATTGCAATAACAATCGGAATTACGGCCCATAATTGTGGCAGATCCGGGAAAAATCGATTCCCATACTCTGGTATCTGCAGCATCGAAGCAGAGACAACAGCGGTCAAACCAACGACGCGGCCAGCTGATAAATCTACTCCTGCAGTTATTAAGACAAATGCAGCACCAAGCGCAATAATTAAGCGCGTCGACGATTGAACCGCAATATCTTTCAATGATAGTAATGACAAAAAATTGCTATCCACGATCGTAATAATTGCTATTAATGCAATCAATACAATCCAAATCGCATTATGCGAAAATGCTTGTTTCAATCGTACTCCTCTAGCTGTTGTTTCCATTTTTTATTCCCCCTGTACGCTAGTTCTAGCTTGTTTGAGCTGCAAGCCTCATAATGTTTTCCTCATTGGCGTCTGCACCATCAACAATGCCTGATAATTTACCTTCGCTCATCACTAATATTCTATCGGACATCCCAATCAATTCAGGCATTTCAGATGAAATCATAATAATGCTTTTCCCTTGCTTTGCTAGTTCAATAATAATGCTATATATTTCATACTTTGCTCCAATATCAATCCCGCGTGTCGGTTCATCCAACAACAATATATCTGGATCCGTAAGTAACCACCTAGCTAACAATACTTTTTGCTGATTTCCACCTGATAAATAACGAATAAGCTGATCAACCGATGGAGTTTTCGTCTGAAACTTTTCGACGCCTACTCTTGCTTCAACCTTCATTTTCTTTTCGTTCAGGAAACCGAATTTATTGCGATACAAGGGCAAATTCGCCAATACTGTATTTTCCGTAACCGATAGAACAGGAAATATTCCAGTTACCCGGCGTTCCTCGGTAAGCAATGCAATTTTATTTTTTTTAGCCTCAATTGGTGATTTGATCATCACTTCTTTGCCATCAATCATGATTTGTCCCGTTGTTACACTACGTAAGCCGAATATTGCTTCAACAAGCTCGGTACGCTGTGCACCAACTAAACCACCAATGCCCATAATTTCACCTTTGCGCAGTTCAAAGTTAATATCCTTGAACGATTTAGCTTGACGAGCTGTAAAATTTGAAATTTTCATCTTCACTTCACCAGGTGCATTCGTTCGTTCCGGGAATCGATTAGACAAATCTCGACCAACCATCCGTTCAATAATAAGATCAGTCGTAAGCTCCTTCGCGCCCCAAGTACCGATATATTTACCGTCACGCATAATCGTTACATCATCGGAAATACGTAAAATCTCTTCCATTTTGTGAGATATATATATAATCGAAACACCACGAGCTCTTAATTTATTAATAATCCCGAATAAGTGTTCAACCTCTATTCCAGTTAAGGAAGAGGTTGGCTCATCCATGACAATAATATTCGAATTGAACGAAACTGCCTTAGCAATTTCTAACTGCTGTATTTTGGAAACAGACAGCTCTCCAACTAATTGATTAGGGTAAATTTCAATGTTCAAATCTTCAAATATAGCAACGGAATCCTTAAACATCTTTTTATGATCAATAAATAATAAATTATGTTTTGGAAAACGACCTAACCATAAATTTTCTTTCACATCACGCTGTGGTACTGGCTGCAGCTCTTGATGAATCATCGAAACTCCATTGCGCAATGCATCATTAGAGTTTTTAATATCAACTTTGTCACCGTTAATAAAAATTTCACCTTCATCGGGACTATAGATACCAAACAAGCATTTCATCAACGTCGATTTACCTGCACCATTTTCACCCATCAATGCATGAACCGTCCCTGGCCGCACATTCAATGTGACATTATCGAGTGCTCGTACTCCTGGAAAGCTTTTACCTATAGCTTTCATTTCAAGCAAGTAAGGATGCTTTTTTGTCATCGTAGTACCCCCTAAAACTTTTTGTTGCTTCTTGAATGACTTTCTCTGCAACAAAAAGTCACCTCGTAAGCATCAGCTTTATCCTTTAATCAATAAATGAGCGTAAAAAAGCAGGGGTATGAAAATATTTGTTTACCCCTGCTCATTATTAGCTATATGTGTAGCCTATTTCTGAGTTACTTTTTGGTATGGAATCCATACATATTTGCCTTCAGTAATTTCATATCCTGTATTATCTTTTGTTGGCGTTTCACCAGCAGCTAGCACTTTCATCAACTCTACCGTTGCTTTGCCTTGGTTCTCAGCATCGTTAAGTACAGTTCCTAGTAACGTGCCGTCTTTTAATGCTTGCATCGCTGGATCTGTTGCATCTACCCCAACGACAGGCATGAATTTATCATCTTTGAAATATCCTGCAGCTTTTAACGCCTCGATTGCTCCAAGAGCCATATCATCGTTGTTAGCAATTACTGCTTCGATTTTGTCACCATTAGCTGCAATAAATGCCGCCATTTTTTCTTGACCCTTCACACGATCCCACATTGCTGTATCTTCAGCAAGCTTTTCAACTTTAATACCCGCTTCTTCAATCGCTAATACTGAGTGTTTTGTACGAAGCTCAGCATCTTGGTGTCCAGGCTCGCCTTTCAACATAACGTATTGAAGAATACCGTCACCGTTTTTGTCCATGTCAGGGTTAGCGTTCCAGTAGTCAACAAGAATTTGACCTTCCATTGAACCTGACTCTTCAGCTTTCGCACCTACGAAGTATGCTTTATCCCATTTTGCAAGATCATCTGCTAATGGCTCACGGTTAAGAAATACGACAGGAATTTTTGCTTTTTTCGCTTTATCAATAATGACACCAGCAGCTGTACGGTCAACTGGATTGATCGCCATAGCTTTCATCTTCTTAGAAACAAATAGATCGACTTTATCATTTTGTGTTGGCTGTGAGTTTTGGCTATCAACGATATCAACAGCGATCTTACCTTCTGCTGCTGAAGTAATTGCACTACGAACGCTACTCATAAATGTGTCATCAAACTTGTAAATGGCCACCCCTGTTTTTGGAAGCGAATTTCCGCCTCCATCATTACTACTACAAGCTACTGCCGTCACTGCCAATGCGCCGATTACAAGACCACTAATTATTTTTCTCATGTTTCTTTAGTCCCCCTAAAGAGTTTATTTGAACAACTTCATTATCCAATAATTAACCTCTAGTTTAAATGTAATATCCTCATCTGTTTATTTGATATTCTCATATTTAGCTATAAAACTATCTGTTTTTGCTATTTATTGGACAACCGGGAAAAGCAGCTTCTGATTTTTCAACCAAAACATATTTTCTTTATTCACTATTGTCATATCTCTGAGTAATGAATGAGAGGTAGACTGACCATTAGCAGCTTGCAACGCATATTGAACAGACAAATAACCTAAAGAAAAGGCATTTTGTACGAACAATGATTCCAACTCCCCTTCTTGCAACAACTCCAACAATTGAATCGAACTATCAAAGCCTACCATTTTAATCTTATCTGAAGCATCTAATTCCTTCAGTGCTAATGCGGAACTAATCGAGCCTGTCGTCATTAAAGCTAATATGCCATCTATATGCTCTCGTTCAATATGATCCATAATCGTATTCTTACATTCATCGATATCACTAGAGCATTCTACTTTACTAACGGACTGTATATCAGGGTAATTTATCACCTCATCATTTGCCCCTTTTTCTCTTGCAATACCATTAATTCCGCCAGAGACATAGTTTACTATCAAAAGATTCCCTTTATAATTCAATAGCCTAGCCATCTCTTTCATTGCTTCTTGACCATATCTTTCATTATCGGAACCAATATAAGCAGTCGTCGGACCACTCGTTAATTTACTATCAACAGCTATGACAGGAATATGACGTCTATCAGCTTCTTTAAGTACATCTGCAAACTCTGCATCACTATTCGCACCTAAAATTATGGCATCAGGCTTAGATTCTAATATCGTCTGCGCGATTCGGACTTGACCATCAACATCGCCATCATCTTTTGGGAAATGTAATTGCAAGGATGCACCGTATTCTAATGCTGCATGATCAGCGCCTTTACGTACATAATCCCAATATTCATCTGTTGAAGAGCGTAGTAGTACTGCAATATTTCGCTCATTGTCAATCGTTACTTGATCAGACTGGCTTGGATGTAGCGCAAAATAAATGAATACTCCAGATATGAGGAAGCAAACTGCATATATGATCCATTCTTTAAAGTTGTGCATTTGAAGCTTCCTCCTTTACTGTCGATGTATGAATCAGTGCTGGAAATCTAATATACACCGTCGTGCCTTCCTCTAATTCACTTTCAACAACAAGACCATATTGATCGCCAAAGTATAATTTAATTCGCTCATTCACATTTTTCAAACCTACGCCCGAGCCTTTACTACTATTATATTTGCCTGCATTGATCTCACGAAGCTGCGATTCACTGATGCCGATACCATTATCACGAACAATAATGTTGATTTTCTCATGGTCATCCAGCGTCACTTCAACTTCAATTAGCCCTTCGTCTACGCCTGGCTCGATGCCATACTCCAACGCATTTTCGACTAACGGCTGCAATATTAGCTTCAAAGAAATGAACCCGAGCGCTCGCTCATCGACGTGGAATTTGAATTTGAATTTATTGCGAAAGCGCATCTGTTGAATAATGAGATAATTTTGCACATGTTCAATTTCTTCAGATATGAGAATAAGGCTTTCACCTTTACTAAGACTAATCCGGAATAATTTAGATAAAGCGGTAATCATCGTCACAGCATCATCATTGCGCTTCGAACTAATCATCCGGACTACAGTATTGAGTGTATTATATAAAAAATGGGGATTGATCTGTGCTTGCAATGCATCTAATTCATATTTCCGCTTACTTTCTTGCTCTGAGACAATTTTGTTCATTAATGTGCGAATCGTACCGAGCATAATGTTGTAGCGATCACCTAAGTTTTTGATTTCGAGTGGTCCTTCACTTGTAGCAGCAACATTGAACTCGCCCCGTTCAATCCCGCGCATCGTCACTTCTAGCTTTTTGATTGGTTTAGAAATTCGGCGCGAAATCATACTTGATACGACGAATAATATTATTGCAAGCGCAATCAATATTTTGATTAATGCAATACTAAGCTCAGTATTTGTTAGACCTAGCTCGTCCATATACGATATCCCAACAACTTTCCAACCAACATTATTTATTGATTGAACGCTAATCATCTTTTCTCTCGTTCCAGATTGATCGATAAAACTACCATAGGGGTGCTTTATCGCAAGCTCAACATTCTCTTCCTTCAAATCAGCATATATAAGCTCGATTTGTGGGTGATATACAATATTGCCTCCGGAATCTTCAATAATGTACACATATCCACTTTTCCCCAGACTAACCCGCTTCGATAATTCTTGAATTCGATTGAAATTTACATCTAATAGCAATACCCCTTGCTTTTGCTGACCATCTTTCATAAATGTTATCGTCTTACTTAATGAAACGACCCATTCATATTTTTGTAAATATAAATTTTGCACATGCGGCAAAGAAATCGATAAATATCCATCCTTTTCTACTGCCGTCTTAAACCATCCTTCTTCCTTCACAATTAATGATTCTTTCAAATTAACATTAGGTAATAAAGCCATCGGTTTTCCATGTAGATCAACTAATGTAAGAGAGACGACATCTGATCTAGAGGATATCATCGATTGCAGCTTCCATATTTCATCGGTTTGCAGTCCATCTTCACCAGAGCTAATCGTATGATGCAGCATATGGTACAAATCCATCGTAGATTTAATATAGTCTGCCAAATTATAGCTGACTTGGTCAATAATTTGTTGGGCATTACGACTTGCATTTTCTTTCGTATTAGAAGAAAACTGACTATATAATGTCAAGCCGATTAACGTAATTATAAAGACAGAAAACAAAGAGAACGAAACGGTAAGAATGAATTGAATACTTCGTCTCTTCATTAGCTACTCCTTTCTCACCATAGCGTTGCGATACTCTTTGGCAGATATCCCTG
This sequence comes from Candidatus Paenibacillus intestinavium, assembly GCA_019113605.1. GTDB lineage: Bacteria > Bacillota > Bacilli > Paenibacillales > Paenibacillaceae > Pristimantibacillus > Pristimantibacillus intestinavium. Next base: position 3,162 of record DXHF01000297.1, on the reverse strand, counting down.
TGAATTTTTTGAATGCTATACTGAAATAGTTTGGATCAGAATATCCAACTTTATCAGCAATTTCAAATGATTTCAGATCAGTTGTACGCAATAATTGCTGTGCCATTTCCATTCTTACCTTCACTAAATATGCACCATACGTCAATTGTGTAGCTTTTTTGAATAGCCCACTGAAATACCCCGCACTAATATGTAGTTGCTGACAAAGCGTAGCAATCGATAGATCTGTTAGCGTATAGTTTTCTTTCGTATAATAGATCGCTTCTTCAACAAGCTTTTGCGATGCATTTTGTCTTGTACTCGCAATACTTTGGTGAAGATTATGGCATAGCTCTGAAAACCACATTTTTGTCTCTTCCATACTTTTTAAGCTTTGATACTGCAGTAATAAACTACTTCCTTCATTCCAAGGTCCACCGATCGATGCATCAAATGATTTCATTAAGCGATGCAACGCTGTAATAATTTCCAGAAAGTATTGCTCGTACTCACTAACGGTTGCTTGCGTAGAATCAATCTCGTCAACGATTGCTGAGATCGCTTCCTGTAATTCACTGTCCGTTCCAAGCTTAATTGCACGAATGAATTGTTGTTCCTTATATTCGTCAAAAGATAAGCGCGACTGGACGTTTTTTTCAATATCATCAATACATATAATCGAATTATGATCAATCAACCGCCGATAATCTAAGCCTGAACGTGCTGAATCATAGCCCAGCTTCAATTGATCAAGTGATGCAGTGTAAGTTCCTACACTAATAACGACCGACATCCGCAAATATTTCTGAATATTTTGCAGTATCCGCTGCAATGTATTCATCGTTTCGATCATTTTCTGATGAGGGTCGCCAACTTGATCTATCGTTAATAATACAACTTCATCTTGATGCACAAAAATATATCCCCATCGCTCACTTTGCCATAACTCTGTAGCAACATTGGTCACGGCAAATAACTTCAAATCAATATCATTACAATTAACAAGCGAAGGGCTGGTCTCATCATCGATTTCGTGATTATCATGGTTAATCGAAATTAAAGATATAATATATCCTTCGCCTGCTAGATTCAAATTATATTTCACAGCCCGTTGCTCGATAAGATAAAGTGGCAATCGACGCGTCATTAATGATATTAAAAACTTCTCACGAATAACAGGCAGGCTCACCCGATAATGCTCCTGCAAAGTTTTCATATTCATAACAGCTTCACGCTCTTGATCGATCATCGCGATCACTTTCATAATCGATTCTAGCAATTGAGTATTAGAAAAAGGCTTTAACAAATATTCTTCTACTTGAAGGTGAATCGCCTGCTTCGCATATTGGAAATCATCGTACCCAGAAATAATAATAACCTTCGTCAATGGGAAATGTTCCTTCAACCACTCTGTTAGCTGTAATCCGTTCAAATAAGGCATACTGATATCTGTTACAACAATATCCGGCTCTATACGATCGAATAACTCTATTGCTTCCTTGCCATTAGTTGCCGTATATATTCCAGTAATACGATAACGTTCCCAATCAATTGCCTCTTCCAAACCTTCGGTAACTTCAGGCTCATCATCAACAATGAGTAATTTATACAAAGCGATTCCTCCCAAACTTCTTCTTTTACTCGATATTTTACAATTATTATTCACTTATCATAGTATGTATTGGTAATAATATGAACTATTTTCTACATTTTTTCAATTAAAGTTATCAACAGACTTATCAACAACAGTGTATAAATTGTTAGTCAATTCTGTCATTAATGCTATTAAGAAAATGCAATTATGAAGGGATTTTTAAGATTTAGTTAAGAAACTGGAAGTTGTTAACAGGAGTTATCCACATTGTCCACAATTTTTACTGTTTATTGATGAAAACCTTATACACAACATCATTTATTTTAGCTTATCAAAATCGCCTAATTTCACTGTGTTTTACAAAGTTGTCCACACTCCTTTGTGACTATGTGGATAACAATATACACACTAACAAAAAATGCAGCATTCGATCGAAATTATCGTATGCTGCATTTATTAATTTATTATTTAGTTAAAGCTACGTTAGTAAGTTCGCCACCAACTACACTACAGCGCATTACATTGTGAGCACAAGCAATGTAACAAAACCCAGTAATGTGTACGGCACGAGTACACGAACGGTCAAATGCTCGAGACTTCAAATAAAGGTTCAAAAGGCGGGCTTTCAGAACCGAGCAGGTGAAGCGCTACTTGAGAAAGGCGGAAGCGCAAGTGTACGTGTTTGGTACACGCGAACCGTACTTTCCAAGTTCGCTTCAGATGCGATGCCGACTAAGCTACGTTAGCATCCTCTTCGTTATCAAAGCCCGCCTTTTGAACTTCCCCCTTCAAATAAAGGTTTAAATCATTCGCTTGTTAGCGTAATCGCCTTCAACTACGCTACGTTAGCATAATCACCTTGATCACAAGCAATATAACAAAACCCAGCAATGTGTACGGCACGAGTACACAAACGGTCAAATGCTCGAAACTTCTAATAAAGGTTCAAAAGGCGGGCTTTCAGAACCGAGCAGGTGAAGCGCTACTTGAGAAAGGCGGAAGCGCAAGTGTACGTGTTTGGTACACGCGAACCGTACTTTCCAAGTTCGCTTCAGATGCGATGTCGACTAAGCTACGTTAGCATCCTCTTCGTTATCAAAGCCCGCCTTTTGAACTTCCCCTCACCAGGCTTCTAGTGAAAGCCCTGGATCCGCCCTCATATCCAACCCCGCAAACTCCCCTAGCTTATATTTCACATGCGCCGCGGCACCAATCATTGCTGCATTGTCTGTACAAAGACCTGGTGATGGGATAATAAGCGGTATCCGTTTCTCTTCACACTTTTGCTGCAGCGTAGCACGCAGCCCACGATTGGCCGCCACACCACCGCATAGTACAACTTGCTTTACTTCATATTGCTTTGCTGCTCGTAACGCTTTCGTTACAACAACATCGATAACTGATTCTTGGAAGCCGCGTGCTAATGCTGCTTCATTCAATTCCAAGCCCTTCATGCGATGCTGATTGATTTGCGATAGTACGGCTGACTTCAAGCCACTAAAACTAAAATCATAGCTTTCCTTCTCAAGCCAAGCTCTCGGCATCGCAATCACTTCATCTGCTTGATGTGCTAGTCGATCGATATAAGG
>DXHF01000296.1 GCA_019113605.1 Candidatus Paenibacillus intestinavium | reverse complement strand
GATACCGTGTAAACTCCGGTCCAAATCTTGTCAGTCACATTGTATAAATCAACTTGATCAGACAAATTTGAAGAGTAAATGGCTGTATTAGAAAGAGTTGTATTCGCATTTTTAGAATAAAGTGAAATGTTTGATATATATTTCTTTGAGGTAGATAAATTCATCATAAAATCTAGAATTCTTGCTTGATGTTGATTATCATCCACTTCTGCGCTAAGAAATTTTTGTATATCATTCTGGCCAATCATAAATAAAGAAATATTCTCTATGTCATCAATAATAAAACGTAGTTTATCTTCCATCTGCTTAAGCGTAGCGATTCCAGATTGATTGACTTTTTCCTCAGTTACAATTGAAGAGACGGAATAAGTAAAGACTCCTAAAGATAATAGAGGAACTAATGTAGAGATCATAATAATGACTGATAGTTTTCTCCCAAGAGAGTTACTCATCCATTTGACCATTTCGTTACCCTCCAGAGAAATTAGGTTACTTCGCTAGCGATGCAACTTGTGCATCCTGTATTTTTTGAGCAATAATGACAGGATCTCCACCAAGTAATATTTCTTGAAGTCCATTATTCAGTACATCTGCTATCTCAGAATTAAGGCTGCTATCATATACGGGACTAATGCTTATTCTTTGAACAAGCTCATTCAATTCAATAAAAAGAGGACTTACCTTGCTCTCATCGAGTGAAATTTTGTAGCTGATTAAAGTATTACTGTCGAGTGTAGCTTGTTGACCTTTCGGACCTGACAAAGCATAGAACAACTCCATTGCAGCTTCTTTTCGTTCTCCGGTTAAATTAACATTTACGCCAAGTCCTGTACCAACAACTCCAGATGTAGATAATGCAGCACCTTTTCCCCCTTCAATAGGAGGAAGAATCATAACATGTGTATGGTTAAGTACATCAGGCATGGCATTCTTCACGATAGAGGATACTGCCCATCCACCATTAATGACCATCGCTGATTTTCCATTCAAATATAACTGCATCATTTCATTCTCATCAATACTGTTATAACCGGATTGAAAAGCTCCAACTTCTTTCAAGTTTTGTAATACTTCAAGTGCTCGTATGAACTCAGGGTCGGTAAATGACGCACCATCTTGATTTCTCAACCTTTCAATCCAATCTGATCCTGTAATTCTATCGGCTAATGTACTGAAAATTGTGGACTGTACCACCCAAGTTGACTTGTTACCTAATGCAATTGGAATTATATCGTTACGGTTAAAAATTTCAATGGCTTGCAATAGTTCCTCCCATGTCGTAGGAACTTTGACCTGATATTGATCGAATATTGCTTTGTTGTAATATATAAATGAAGTAGGAGCTAAATTCATTGGAACAGTGTATATATGATTGTTTACGGTGTAACCATCGAAAGATCCAGGGAGAAAGTTATTTTTCCATTCTTCCTTATCCGCTAAAAAATCATCAATCGGCTGAAGATGTCCAGCCTTGACGAAATCCTTGGTCATAGCATCCGGCCACATAACAAACAGATCAGGCATTTCATCTGCTGCAGCCAGTGTGCGCAATCTAGACTTTAGTCCATCTGTGGATAATCCCTCTTCTTCTATAATAATGTTTGGGTGTGTTGCACGAAAATCCTCGAGAATAGTACGTATCGCCAGCGCCTTTCCATCTTGAACAATCCAATTATGCATAATGGTAAGCTTAATAGGTTGCGGAGTATCCATCACATTTCCACTCTCCCCTGTGAGGCTACAACTAATAAGTAACATCGTGGAGATGAGCAATATAATCGATCGAAGAAGTAATATTTTCATTTCGCCCTCTCCTTTACGATTGTCTACAGAACTGTGATTTTCATATTATTCTCATTACACTTATTGTGGATAAATTATCCTTAGATTACCGCTTTTAATTATCCTATAACTACTTTCTTTTCACAATATTAACTTTTCATAAAGTATAATGCTATCCTGTTTGTTCCTATTAATAAAACCCAATAGTTAGAAAAAGCCGCCTGATTACAGTTAAGTAATAGCAGGCGGTTTGCTAGAGAGATATTAAGATTATCTCTTAGCTGCAATTTCTAATCCTAGCGTATTCAGCTTCTCATATGCGTCTTCAATTGAAGATTTTCCGAACATAACAGATTGCATCGTTGCCTTATAAGTATCAACCCATTCCGAATATCCTTCAGCTATTGGAAAGAATGGTAATGCCTTATCTAATGCAACATCATAAATCTTTTTACCAAGCTTTTCTTGTGGTGTAAGATTTGGCTCTAGTGCCTTATAAATCTCTGGATTAATTGGAATACCACGAGTTAATGCAAGTGCGCTACCTGCCTCAGCATCTGTAATAAACCATTTCAAAAACTCTTTTGCTTGCTCTTTATTTTTGGAATTAGCACTAACAGATAAGAAGATTGTTGATTGTGCCCAACCGCCGCCTGCTTCGCCTACCGGAAGGTTCACAACATCAACTTGCCCTGGAAGCATACTTTCGAGTGCATTAACCGATCCTGTAGTTGCTCCACGCGTCATCACTACTCCTGAACCCATTGGATCAGAAGTAGGATCATTCTCCAATAGCGCTACCTGCTGTTCTGCTGCTGGTACAATTTTATCTTGTCGTAATTGAGCAAATGTATTGTGATATTCAAAAAATAAATCCTTATCTAAAGTGAATGTTTTTCCTCCATCACTCATTAGAGGTTCGCCACCATTCGCGGTTTGATACCACAGATACCAGTCCCAAAGGTCTGACGTATCAGAGATACCATATTGACCTTCTGGTAGTTTTTCTTTTGCTTTGCGACCAAATTCAAAATACTGTTCCCAAGTCCAGTCCTTTTGTGGTAGATCCACACCAGCAGCCTCAAGTGCAGTTTTGTTGAAAGCAACACCTTGAGCATTTTGACTTAGCGGAATACCATATAGCTTGCCATCAATTTTCAAATTTTCAATTACGTTGGAGTCAACAATACCTGACAAATCAATATCAGATAGATCCTCCAATGTTCCCTTACCAACATACTCCTGAATATATGCTGCATCCATTTGTAATACGTCAGTGATAGACTTAGATGCCGCTAATGTCGGTAGCTTAGCCCAAAAAGCATCCCAAGCCAAATATTCAGGCTTAAAAGTAACGTTAGCATGCTGTTTTGTATAAATTTCAAGCGCCTTTAAAGTTGCTTCATGTCTAGTATCTGGCCCCCACCACATAATCGTTAACTCGACTGGCTTCGCATCATTATCTGTAGAATTACTTACTGAACTATTATCCGTTGTCTTTGGTGTATTGGTTGTTTTTCCTTCGTTAATGCTGTTGCTTCCACACGCTGTAACAATAAGTACCATAGCTAACATGAACAACCCCATACTTTTTGACCATTTTTTCTTCATCACTTTGATCCCCTCTCAATTTTCGAATAAATGAAACTAACTAACCTTTAATCCCCGTCGTTGCAATACCTTCGACGAAATGCTTCTGTGCGAGAAAAAATATAATCGCAGAGGGAACAATTGATACCATAGCCATCGCAAGCATCGGCCCCCACTGGATTTCAAATTGGTCAATGTACATGCGCAATGCAAGACCTACTGTGAATTTATCAACTGAGGTCAAATAAAGCACCTGTGCAAAGAAATCATCCCAGCTCCAGATGAATGTGAAAATTGCCACAGTAACTAATGAGGGCTTAATAAGCGGGAAAATAATTCGAAGGAAAATTCCGTATACAGATGCACCATCGATTTTCGCTGCTTCATCAAGATCTCGTGGAATTCCACGAATAAACTGTACAAGAAGAAAGATAAAGAATGCACCACCGCCAAAGAAATGTGGCAATATTAATGGGACATAGCTATTAACTAAATTAAGTTTATTGAAGAGAATGTATTGCGGTACGATAGTAACTTGAGTAGGCAGCATCATCGTCATTAACAAAATGGCGAACCAAAATCCTTTTAACCTAAAGTTCAATCGGGCAAAACCATAGGCTACAATTGCTGCGGTAATTACTCCTCCTGCAACATTCCAAAGCTCCATAAGTAGTGTATTACCGAAAAAGTGAGCAAAGGTATGTTCAGAAGGTGAGAATGACCAGCCTTGAATATAATTGTCCCAAATTGGTTCTGTTGGCCATAGGGACGGACTCTTCATTTCCTCGATCGATTTCAATGATGCGCCTAGCCACCAAAACACTGGATAAATCATAAAGATAGAAAACAATATGAGCACGATATGTTTCTGATTATTTTTGAGTTGATTCATTATTTTTCCCCCTTCCCATCTGACTCATAAAACACCCAGTAACGAGAGACAAAGAAATTCAACGCCGTAATAATAGCTACAATAACTAGCAATACCCAAGCAAGCGCGGATGCATAGCCCATCTGAAAGTGCTTAAATGCCTTCTCATAGAGAAATAGAGCATACATATAGGTGGAGTGCATCGGACCACCCTTTGTAATAATGAGTGCAGCGGTAAACATTTGGAAGGAACCGATGATTCCTAATATCAAATTAAAGAACATAACTGGAGATAACATTGGTAAAGTGATATGGAAAAACTTTCGTACTTTTGCTGCTCCATCAACAGAAGCCGATTCATACAGCTCAGAAGGAATTTGCTTAAGTCCTGCCAGAAAGATAACCATCGTTGAGCCAAATTGCCATACATTAAGTAAAACGAGTGAGCCAAGTGCTGTATCAGGATTGGAGACCCACCCGATTCCTTGAATGCCGAACCAAGAAAGCATTTCATTGACGTAACCATCTAAACCAAATATATTTCTCCAAAGTAGAGATACTGCAATGCTACCGCCAATTAGCGATGGAAAATAAATTACCGTTCTATAAAAATTCATCCCTTTTAGTTTTTGATTAAGCATTAATGCTACTAAAAGCGAAAATATTAATTTTAACGGCAATGATACTAATACGAAAATAAAAGTCACCCTTAAGGATGCAGTAAAATCATCGTCCCTAGTAAAGATTTTTTTGTAATTATCTAGTCCTGACCATTCTGGATCTGATAGTAATGAATAATCCGTGAAAGAAAGATAGAATGACTGCATAATCGGCCATAACGTAAGTAGTAAAAATCCAATCAACCATGGAGATATGAAGATATAACCAGCTAAGTTATTCATGCCATTTTTTGAGCGTTTATGCTTAATGGAGTTATTTTCAATCTTGTCAGTCTTCATACGATTCTTCTCCCTTCTCATATTCTCTACTAATAACATTAAATGAATTATCTAATAGCGAACAGGTGAGGAAATCAACATGAATAGGTGAAAAAATAAAGATAAGTACTGTCCACTTCAGAAAAATAATGATCGTAACAATATTTGGGGTAACGAAAAAAACATCGTTTTATGAGCATTTGCCCATAAAGCGATGTTTTTGCTAACGTGAGAATTAATACGATAATTTCCACTTCTATATTATTGAACTTGTCATAACAGAACTATCATATTCCCTTTAAATCGATTACTTGTGAATTAGAAAAGACAGTAAGTTGATCCATCATATACTTAGCGGAATATTGGAAGTAACATTCCTTCCATGTTCAACTGTCGTTACGATTAAGGGTTACCTTACTGTTAATCAGCTCATTAATAACCTTTTCTATAAACTTCTCTTCTTCTTTGTTAAATGAACTAGGAAATAAATAAGGATTAGGCTCTTCAAAAGAACCTTCATTATTCTTGAGCTGTTGCATCGCTTCATCATCTAAATGGGGGGCAACTACAGTCTTCATCATCGACACCATGGTTTCGGTATGTTTAAGCACTTCAGGATCATTAGTTGTTTTTCCTTCTTGAATAAATCGCTTCATTTTAGTAGTCCACACGATCATTTCCTTACCCAATTCAAATTGCTCCGTGTACGAGTGTAACTTATTATACACCGAGTCGGCCCCATGCTCATTTAGCCAGCGGTTTCGTGCCTCTTTATTTTTCAAGGCATGGATGAGTACAAGCAGTGAATCATGATCGACGGTATCTGGTCCTGAAACGGTACTTTGAACGCGGGCAATAGCTTGTAAAACTGTTTCAATCTGTTTCTTTTTTTCTTCCAGCATATTTGCCTGAGTGACCAGTATCTTCGAAATATCCTGCTCTGCTTGCTGAAGATGTTCGGTAATTTCCACCAGTGACAAATCTAAAAATTTCAGTACTAATATTTTTTGAAGCTGCGTAATAGATTTGTTGTTATACTTTCGATGTCCATGTTCTGTGTACTCCATAGGTTTCAACAGACCAATCTGATCATAGTGACGTAGTGTGCGTTCAGAGACTCCAGTCAGCTTCGCAAATTCTCCAATAGAGTATTTTCTCTCCATTGTCATTTGTCCTCACTCCCTTTCACTTTGAACTATATCACTTGACGTTACGTCAATAGCAAGGACTTATTTTAATTTTCTCCATTTCAACTGATGCTAATATAAATGCGCCTACACCATGTAAATCATTTTCACTCGTAGGCCTCGTCACATAATTTTGATAATCACCTGCTGAAGTGCCGATACAAATTTTAGGTAGAATGAATTGCTCTTTGAATTGAATCGTATCCAGCAATCCTTGATAACCTCTATTAGCTGTTTCCAACGAATCTTCGCCTACAAGTCCCCTTTGATAAGCTTTAGCAATCGTATATACAAATAGGCATGTGCCTGATGTTTCTAGCCAATTATCTGCTTGCTCAACTTTATTAACGACTTGATACCAAAGACCTGTTGCTTCATCCTGATATGGCAATATCGCCTCTACAAATTGTAATAGTACTTGCTCCCATAGCTTCATTCTTGAATCTGTTTCAGGCAACTCATCGAGAAATTGACTGATAGCAAGACCATACCATCCAAGCGAGCGTGCCCAGAACTCAGGGGAACAACCTGTCTCTGCATTTGCCCATGCCATTTGTTTGCTTTCATCCCATGCATGATAGAGCAAGCCTGTTTTCTCATCACGCATATGTTTGCGCATCAACTGCTCCTGCAAAAAGACCATATCTCTAAGCTCAGGCTCATCAAATGCGTTAGCGTGTTTCAATGCGAACACTCCACCCATATATAAACCATCTAGCCACATATTATATGGATACTTGTCCTTATGCCAAAATCCACCTTCACTCGTTTGGTTCAAGGTTTCAAATAGAAAGCGGAGCTTTTGGGTTGCTTTCTCATAACGTCTATCCTCAGGATATTGCTGTGCCAAACGAAACAGTAGCAATCCTGGCTGAATCGCGTCTAGCTCATCCCTTGCAAAATTGAAATTGCCATCTTCATCAATTAGCTGATCAACATAGCGTTTAATATATTTCTCATAGCTTTCTTTCCCCGTAAGGGAAAGCACCTGCTCCATTCCACATAAAAACACTCCTTGATGATAGTGCCAGCGATGAGCTGGCGGCAATTCTTCTGGTACATAACTATCCATTAAAGATTGACATGCAAACTCTGCCCAATCAAGCGGAGACCAATTTAGTTGTCTGTTCATGATAACCTCCTACTAAAGTGAAAATTCAAAGTCTATTTTTTAGTTCGAAGCTTCCAATTGAAATACCTAGCCCTTAATTGATCCTAGCATCGCACCCTTCGCAAAATGCTTCTGCAGGAATGGATACACGCAGAGGATCGGCAAAGTAGCTACGACAATAACAGCCATTTTCACCGTTTGCTCTGGTGGTGGTACCGATGCATCTAGCTCTGCACCAAACTCTAGACCACTCGCTAGTACTACGATTTGTCGAAGCAATACTTGAATAGGCCATTTGGCAGCATCATTCAAGTACAAAATAGCACTTAAATACGTATTCCAGTAAGTAACAGCATAGAACAAAGATAATGTAGCGATAGCAGGCATTGATAATGGCAGTACGATCCGGAATAGAATACCAAAATCACTACACCCATCAATTTTAGCAGATTCCTCAAGACCTTCAGGAATATTTTGGAAAAAGTTTTTTAATATAATGAGATTAAATGCGGTAATTGCTGATGGAATGATTAATGCCAAGTAACTATCGATTAGATTCAGCTTACTTACGACGAGAAAAGTAGGAATTAAGCCTCCACTAAATAACATCGTAAATACAACCAAAAACATAATATATTTACGACCATCCAAGTCACGTCGTGCTAATCCATATGCCATTAATGCTGTAATGAGCATGCTGAATATCGTACCGAAGAAGGTTACTCCTACTGAAACTCCCATCGCTCTAAAAATAGTATCGGTCGAGAAAATAAAACGATAGGCTTCAAAGCTCCATTCTGTTGGAATAAGAACGAAGCGTTTTACTGCTAATTCCGCACTCGTTGTAAATGAACCTGCCACTACATGCATAAAGGGCAGCACAGTTATCAACGAAATGATCGATAACAATAAATAATTAATAATACCAAAAATACGCCCGGTAAATGTACGATCCTCAACCATGAGCCTTCCTCCTCATCTCAGATTAATAAACGCCTTCCTCACCCATTTTCTTCGCCAAATAATTAGCAAACACGACAAGTACTAAGCCTACTAAAGATTTGAATAAACCAATGGCTGAAGCGTAACTGAACTGTCCCTGACGCAAGCCTGCCGTATATACGTAAGTATCTATAATTTCAGCAACTTCGCGATTCATTGAATTTAAGAGCAAGTACACATGCTCAAAACCAAGTTCTAGCACATCACCGATTTTCAAAATTAATAATATAATAATAACGCTACGTATCGCTGGTAAAGTAATATGCCAAACCTGTCTCATTCTGGATGCGCCATCTATCCGCGCAGCTTCATATTGCCCAGGATCCACCGATGCAATTGCAGCTAAATATATAATCGTTCCCCACCCAGCTTCACGCCAGATTACTTGAATGATATATACAGGTCTGAACCATCCGTTATTGAGCAGGAAATTGACTTTTTCAAATCCAAAAAAGACTAATAGCTCATTAATAATTCCACCATCCATCGTAAGCATGACAAAGCTTATCGATACAATAATGACCCAAGAAAGAAAATGCGGTAAATATACAAGGGATTGAAAAAACCGTTTGAAAAATGTAATCCTAACCTCATTCAACATTAAAGCTAAAATAATCGGTACTGGAAAATAAATTATCAAATTCAATCCGAATAAAATTAACGTATTGGATAGTATGTTTAAGAAGTCCGGTTCTGTGAATAAACGCTTAAAATGTTTAAATCCAACCCACTCACTACCCGTGAATCCAAAGAATGGCTTAAAATCTTGAAAAGCTATTACTAATCCAAACATAGGAATATATTTAAATATTATAAAAAATAAAATTCCTGGAGTGATCATGACATACAACCATTTATTTCGCCATAATCGCCTCTTTAGTTCACTGCTAGACCGTGTTCCTGGAACATGTGTTTTCTCTATTACTATATCTCGCATCAGTCTTCTCTCCTTTCCCACGTTGCATTTTGAGGGGAAGAGAAGGGCCTAAGCAGATCTATGCTTAGCCCTTCTGCAACCACCATGCTTATATCTAGTCAATCCATGAAATCTTATTGTTTGTAAGCAGCATTAAATTCATCGATCATTTGTTGACCCCCGCGGGATTTCCAATCTTCAATAGCTGAATTAAATCCCGCAAGATCAATTGAACCGTACATATACTTATATGTTGCGTCTGTAATCAGCTCTTGCAGCTGAGTTGCTTTTTCTGCATAAGTAGCAGAATCGAGCGCAGCTGTTGGGTCATGAATCGCTACTTTAGCATTTTCAATAATTAATTGTTCTGCTAAAATACGTGCCTCAAGTGTGTTTAACGCCTCTAATCTACCACTTGTTTC
>DXHF01000295.1 GCA_019113605.1 Candidatus Paenibacillus intestinavium | reverse complement strand
CAACTGACGTGACTATAACTTATATGACGTGCTTTGCACGCTTCCAGTTCTGCTGATTCCTCCCACATCTCTATCTCTATGTCGTCTATCTCTTAATTATGCAAAATCGATAGATAACAACTTGAAGTTATGATAATAAGTGTTATCAAATAACAAAGTGAGACAACTTATGATGCGATTGAAACGTTAATAACGAAAATTGGAAATCCAATACAGAATCTAAAAGTTCTGAGATGAATCATACCTTGTTCAGAGACTACTTGTAAAGACGCGATAAAATGCGATTTCACGTAAATTTGAGGGTTATTTCGGAATATTATATTGATTTCGGCTACAAAGATAAGTTTTAATCCATGAAATGTCCGTTTTCCTGCTGATTTCAACCGATTCTACTTAATTCGGAAACAATTCTTTCCATTTTGAGTCGTAATAGCTGCCAATTTCTCTACAGAAATTCCCTTAATTTGAGAGGCAGTCTCCGCAATAAGAGATACAAAAGCGGTTTCATTACGTTTCCCTCGATGCGGATGAGGTGCAAGATATGGGCAATCTGTTTCAATTAATAATCGATCAAGCGGAACATTTGCAAGCACCTCTTTTGGGACTCTAGCATTTTTGAATGTAACTGGTCCTCCGAATGATATATAGAAATTCATATCGAGGCATTGTTGTGCAGTTTCCCAACTTCCTGAATAACAATGCATAATTCCTCCTACTTCTGAGGCGTCTTCTTCTTTCAATATTCGAATCACATCTTCATGGGCATCACGATTATGGATAATGATCGGTTTATTAACCTTTTTGGCTAATCTAATTTGCTTGCGAAACACCTCATGCTGTACCTCTTTAGGAGATGTATCCCAATGGTAATCAAGGCCAATTTCTCCAATCGCAACCACTTTAGGATGTTGACATAATTCCTCAATCCATTCAAGATCTCCCGCTTGCATATGAATACTTTCTACAGGATGCCAGCCAACCGCAGCATAGATAAAATCGTACTCTTCTGCTAAAGCAATTGTCGTTGGAATTGTTTTACGATCGAAACCAATATTTACTATAAGCTCTACGCCAGCTTCTCTTGCTCTAGCAATCATCTCCGCGCGATCTTCATCGAATTGAGGCGAATCTAGATGAGCGTGTGTGTCGAATAATACAGGCATGTTGTTCAATACTCCTCTTTATTTAGATTGAAAATTTGTAGGATGTTATCGTTTAATCGATCAATATGTCTAATTAGTAATTCTTCTGGATAATAAAGATGAACTTTACCTTCATGTAATCCGCTAATTGATGCAATAATGTCAGATTTAGACGCAATTTCAGACAAACTCCCATTATAATTCAGTAGCATAATTGGTGCTTTTTCCTTACTTCCATTTCCACCTTGCTCAGGTCGATATATATCATATGGTCGATCATACGGATAGTCAATTTCCAGATCATATTCTGGATGCAATCCAATGGAAACAAATACATTTTTTAGTTCTTCCAGCCATTCTTCACTTAATTTTTCAATCGTTATATACTTGTACAATTTTCGATTGAGAAAGCGTTCGCACAGCCTCGATAAAATCGGATCTTCTTCGTTCATCCAGCATGAAAAAGTATACTGCATTAGTGACTCATCTAGTCGTAAATATGTCTCTAAATTTAGTCTTTCTTCTATTAAAGAGAGAATTGCTGAATCCATCCATTTGAATGTATATTTTTCCTCAAATAACTGTTTGGCACGTTTGAAAATTTGTCGTAAAATTATTTCTGAACTACGAGTAACCGGATGGAAATAAACTTGCCAATACATCTGATATCTTGACATCAAATAATGCTCAACCGCATGCATGCCACTTTCCTTTACAACTATACTTCCCTCATGTGGACGTAATACTCTTAAAATTCGCTCTAAGTCAAAGTTTCCGTAATTCGTTCCGGTATAATATGCATCTCTTAGTAAGTAATCCATGCGATCTGCATCCAATTGACTTGAGATTAAACTAACAACGATAGATTGAGGATATGTCTTCTTAATAACTTGAGCAACCTTCTGTGGCAGCTGTTCTGAATTACCTCTTAACACTTTATTAATTTCTGTATCACCTAGCAATATTGCTATCGTCCACTCTTCATGATCTGTCTCGAATATTTCTTCAATAGAATGAGAGAATGGAGCATGGCCAACGTCATGAAGCAACGCTGCACATAAAGCAATTAGTCGCTCTTCTTTCGGCCAGTCAGGATAATTATATCGTTCAAATTGCGAAATAATTTTTCTTGTAATTTCATATACACCTAATGAATGCGAAAATCGGCTATGTTCAGCTCCATGAAATGTTAAATATGTCGTGCCAAGCTGCCTAATTCTTCTCAATCGTTGAAATTCCGAAGTATTAATTAAATTCCAAATGAGTTTATCTTGTACATATACATAATTATGAATCGGATCCTTAAATACTTTCTCTTCACTTAGCTTTGACATCTCAAACTACCTCCTTTTGTTCATTTTTTAGACACATGTCGTTTTTTTTGTCGAACAATGTCGTTTATTAGTTTCCAAAATGTCGAAAATGTTGTATTCTATTACAAAGTAAATTACCATCTTTATAATGTAAAGTCTATTGTATAAGCTCTTTCACACCAAAAAATAATATTGACTAACCTGGTAATTGTTGGTATTATTAATGTAAATAAGACGAACATTGTCGAAAGATGGCACTGTTAACTTGCGAGAGGATGAAATTATTATGATGAAATCAACAGGTATTGTACGTAAAGTAGATGAATTAGGTCGTGTCGTTATCCCTATCGAATTAAGACGTACATTAGGTATCGGAGAGAAAGATGCTCTTGAAATTTATGTAGACGGTGAACGTATTATGTTGAAAAAATACGAGCCTGCATGTATCTTCTGTGGTAACGCAGAAAACGTTTCTTACTTCAAAGGAAAAATTATTTGCCATAGCTGTCTATCAGAAATGCCAGCATCTGTGACAAAATAAGAAAAATGATGTATAATGTATTTATTGATATGTTAATTCTAACCTTTTAAATACTCCTTGATGCCTTCCTGGACGCTTTCTGCCAGGAAGGTCTTTTTTTTCTGGATTAAAGTAAGCGACCGTGTACGTTATGAGTACACAAGTCTCTAGCATGTTTTGAACTTCATCTTCCAATCGAGGTTCAAAAAGTGGGCTTTCAGAATCGAGCAGGTGAAACGCTACTTGAGTAAGGCGGAAGCGCAAGTGTACGTGTTTGGTACACGCGAACCTACAATGTTTCTGCAAGAAACATACATCGGAAGCTTATGCCGTACTTTCCAAGTTCGTTTCAGATGCGATGTCGAATACGCTGCGTTAGCATCACTTCGTTATCAAAGCCCACTTTTTGAACTTCATCTCATCTATTGATTTCATTATAGATGTCCCGCTTAGATACCCCTCGCTCCCCCGCTACTTGCTTCATAGCATCCTTTCTAGACATCGTTGCTTCATAATGCTCTACATGCTCTTCAAGAGTCAATTTCTGCCACCATTCATTAGCTGCGTCTTCCAGCTGCTTAATTCCCTCTTGATCCAAGCCTTCAATAAGGATACAAAATTCCCCCATCGGTTGATGCTCTTCAAACCAGTCTATACATTCCGTCAACGTTCCTCGCAAAGCTTCCTCATGACGCTTCGTTAACTCCCTTACGATGGCAACTTTACGATTCCCCCAAACTTCTAACAATATAGCTAAGGTTTTACGAATTCGATGTGGAGATTCATAAAGAATCAGTGTCTCTGTATAAGATGAATATTTATCAAGGAGTTGTATAATCGTTTTTTTATCACGGGGTAAAAAACCAATAAATGAAAATCGATCCGTTGGCAAGCCTGACATAATAAGTGCAGATAAGGCTGCATTTGCTCCTGGTATCGGAATAACTGA
>DXHF01000294.1 GCA_019113605.1 Candidatus Paenibacillus intestinavium | reverse complement strand
GTGCCTACTGCAATAATTTCAGCCTTCATCAATACACCTCTTCATCTGTTTGCTTTTGATAATCGTACGAAAATTTAATAATGCACCCCTTCTATATTCCGAAGAGGTGCATTACATTATTCCACTGGAATTAATGATTTATTTTTTATGAAATAGTCGATACCTGAATAAAGTGTAATTGCAGCTGCAACCCATGAAATAATAATATCAAATGGGAAGTCTATAAGTGCAAATGGGAAGTTATTCAAAAGAATAGAAATAATCATCGTAATTTGAATGGCTGTTTTCCATTTGCCCCACGTACTTGCAGCAACAACTTTACCTTCCAGCAAAGCAATTTGTCTGAGACCAGTAACCGCAAATTCGCGACTAATAATAATAATAGCAATTAGGGCGCTTAACTTATCCATTTCAACTAAAGCAATTAATACAGAGGCAACTAATAGTTTGTCAGCTAAAGGATCAAGCAGCTTACCCAAATTAGTAACGATTTTGTTTTTACGGGCGATGTAACCATCCACGCCATCCGTACTTGCTGCAATAATAAAGATGAGCACAGCAATAACTTGAGCATACGTAATCGTGAAATCCGATAAAACAAAGGATCCAAAATTAACATTAACTAACAAGAAAAACAGAATGATAGGCACCAAAAATATTCTAGCTATCGTAATTTTATTAGCTAAATTCAAAAAAACTCCTCCAATCGGCGCCACGCAGTTTTCATATCGTAGGCCAAGCTTCATGACGATTACTATGTATGTGATTTTATTATCTATCGAAAATTAGTAAATTGCAAATCTATAGGCAACTCAGCACCACGTAATAAATTCATTACCGCTTGCAGATCATTTTTGCTTTTTCCGGTAATACGTAGTTGGTCACCTTGAATTTGACTCTTCACTTTAAGCTTCGAATCTTTAATTAAATTGTTGATCTTTTTGGAAATATCTTGTTCAATACCTTGACGAATTTTAATCGTTTGACGAACAGCTCCACCAGATGCACCCTCTACTTTGCCATAGTCCATATTTTTCGTCGGTACACTACGTTTCACCATTTTGTCGATTAAAATATCGATCGTATTTTTAAGTTTATTGTCATCATCACTTAAAATCGTTAATTCTTCTTTTTCGATCGTAATTTTCGTTTTACTGCCTTTAAAGTCAAAGCGTGTTCCAATCTCCCGCTCAGCTTGTGTTACTGCATTATTCAATTCTTGCAAATCAACTTTAGATACGATATCAAATGAACTTTCGTTACTCATAATAATCCCCTCTCCTTAACGAGCAAGACGACAGCTACTGGGCTGTCGTCGTATTTTCTACAGCAGCTGTGTCTAATTTTAATAATATACGCGATCTTTCAATATCGCCATCTTCGATCATGACGCCATCCATCGTCGCTTCAATATAACCGGCATAACGCATAACGATATAAACATCTTTGGAAACATTATAGTTAACGGTGTCTCCATCTGCCATTGTAGCATAATGAATTCGCGTTCCATTTTTTCCGCCTTCATATATTTCGATCCAGCTAGCACCACCGGATGCGACTAGTTGTAAGGAGTATGCGTCTTTCATAGGACTGATCTTGAACACATCATCTTTACCAACTTTTTCAACAAATGATATCGTGACTGGCTGAACAGTAGGAATAGGCGTTGGTGATAACGTCGGCACTATAGTTGGCGTCGGTGTAACCTTAGAAACATCGGAATTATCAGTAATTCCTTTAATATCGTTATCATTGACAGCTCCGTCATCTTTATTAAGAACATAATACCAAATGACGAAAGCAATTAATATAAGAAAACTCCACATCAAAATTGTAAATCCGATTTTTCCGAATTTCTCTGATGAGGCAGAACGCATTCTTTTCGGTTTACGTGCAGGGATCGGCTCATTCACAAACTCTTCTGTTGCAGGCACTTCATCATGGTAATATTTCAATACTTCCTCAGCATCTAATTCAACGACATCAGCATAATTTTTAATAAATGCGCGAATGTAGAATTTTCCAGGTAATACATTATAATCTCCTGATTCTAATGCTTCTAAATAACGCTTTCTGATCTTAGTTACTTCTTGTAAATCATCAAGGGACAATCCCTTTTCTAATCTAGCCTTTTTTAATACTTCACCTAATTCAGACACATGTTATCCTCCCTTCAAAATTAATATTCCTCTGTATAATGTGTAGTAAATGTTTCATACGTTATTTCTTCATCTGGAGTATTTCTTAATTCAACAATAATATCGAAATGACTATAATCGTAATTGGACTCCCGTATAAAAATGTCTGGATGCTCAATCACTTTCGTGGATGGCAATGACATAATTTCCTGAATTAAAGAATAATGACGCTCATTAGATCGAATAGTAGAGACAATTCCATCAATAATAAATATATTGTTAGGGTCAATTTCTTGATCGGAAAGCTGGCTACGCACCGTTTGTCTTAAAAGTGTAGAGGACACAAACGTCCACCGTTTATTAGAGCAAACACTTCCTGCAATAATCGATTCCGTCTTCCCCACTCGGGGCATACCGCGTAATCCGATAACATAATTGCCATCTCGTTTAAATACTTCTCCTAGAAAATCAACTAATAAACCTAACTCATTGCGAGTAAATCTAAATGTTTTGCGATCATCTGAATCTCGTTCAATATATCGCCCATGCCGAACTGCCAAAATGTCAACAATGGTTGGAGTTCTTAATTTATTAACAGTGATGTCATCGACCTTCGTTAATAGCTTACCCAAAAGTTCGATTTTTTCATCATCATCTGTTTGTAGTAGTAAGCCTCGAGTATGATGATCTACACCGTTAATTGTTAAAATATTCACTTCGAGCATCCCTAACAAAGAAGCAATATCACCGAGTAAGCCTGGTCTGTTCTTATGTATTGTATACTCCATATACCATTGTTTATGTTCCAAAACTGTCACCACCCTATACCTATAAGAAAAAATATTTATAACCTATTATTTATTCTACAAAATTCAACACTTTCCTGCAATCTTTCTGTGAAAACCGTATAGTAATTACAACATCACAGAAAAGCCTCCAATTGGGGAGGCTTTTCGCAAATCTTAACTGTGAAGTTAACGTTAGGATTTTTCTGCTAATTTGACCATCAACTTGGCGATAGAATGACGATCAGATTCGTCACCAACATCCCATAATTGCTTCAGCACCGCTTGTTCATCATTTTTGGGATCAACACGTTCATCGAGAAATGAACCAATCTCATAAGCAAGATTAGAAATCGTTTCTTCAGACAAACCTAAAGTTTTCCCTTGCGCTACGCGATCCTTCAAAAAATCTTTCCAAGACTCAAACTGATCAAGTACTGATGACATTCAATCGCCTCCTAAATTCATTGATTGCTCTCTAGCTATATTATTGTGTGTAATTGCACAATAAGTATGCTAATTAAACAATGTCAACACAGGAAGTTATAAACAGTTACGTTAACCAGCCACCGTTAGGGCTAATAATCTGGCCTGTAATGTAAGACGATTCAGGTAAAGATAGGAAGTATACAAGAGAAGCAATTTCTTCAGTCGATCCAAAACGACCAATCGGTATTTCTTGCTCCAATGCTTCTTTTTCCTCGATATTGAAATTCTTCATCATGTCGGTCTCTACTACTCCTGGCGCAACCGCATTAACTGTAATTCCCGAAGGTGCAAGCTCTTTCGCTAATGCTTTAGTAAAGGCATTCATGCCACCCTTTGTTGTAGAGTATAGCACTTCACATGCTGCACCCGTCATCCCCCATACAGAAGAAACATTAATAACGCGACCATATTTATTAGCAATCATATGTGGCATGAAGAGCTGCGTACAAAGAAACATCCCCTTCAAATTCACATTCATGACGTAATCCCATTGCTCTTCCGTTACATCCATTAACATTCCATAATGAGATATACCGCCATTATTGACAATAATATCGGGCAAGACATTCATGCTGTCTAACTTCTCTTTCATACGTTGCAGCTGCTCTTTGGAGCTAAGATCAGCTGATATCGTAACAACTTTTGCTCCGAGTGCCATACATTCACGTGCTGTTTCATTAGCTTGTTCATGTGAATTGAGATAATGGATGACGATCTGATAACCTTCCTTAGCAAAGCGCTTCGCAATAGCGGCGCCAATACCACGGCTTCCCCCAGTTATCATCACTGTCATTTCTTGAAATGCTCGATTCATTAAGCCTTTGGAGATTCCACGATTGAAACAGCCAACTGATCAAAGTCAAAATGATCAACTAAACGTTGATTAACGTCAGCTAACGTGCATTCCTCATAATATTTAAGCACATTAAACATATCACAATTACGGAAGCGGAATTTAGTAAATTCACTAGCAATTGCTTCAGGGGAATTGAGCATTCGTAAATAGCTGCCGATTTTTTTACGTTTAATACGATTGAAGTTCTGTTCATTGATACCTGTCTTCAACATTTCTTTCACATATTGTGAAATTTCTTCGATGAGTACATCTGGCTTCGGTGTGTCTCCGCCAATGACCGAAAAAGCATATTGTTCTGAGCAGTTATATTCATAACCGAACGAATCATAGATCAACTGTTGATCGTACAGCCGTTGGTAAAATGCAGAACTGCTACCAAAAAGTACATCAAGCATCACTTTACTAATAACTTCTTGCTTCACAAGCTCTTCACCTGACAATGTTACTTGAGGCTCTTTGAAGCCTAGCATTACTTTAGGTAAGGAAACTGGTAATTGAATCGTTTTGATACGTTCTTTAATTGGACCGGGCTCAGGCTCAAAAAATCGATTAATCGGTTCAATTGGCGTGAAGCTTTTACTTGCTTGATTAGCTCGAACTAATTCCATCATTTGCTCCGCATCCACCCCACCGACAATAAATAATAGCATATTAGACGGATGATAAAATGTGTTATAGCAACGATACAATGTATCTTTATCGATTTTGTAGATGGATTCGACCGTTCCAGCAATATCTATCGCAATCGGATGTGCTTGAAACATCGCTTCAAATAGCCCGTAATAGACACGCCAATCTGCGTTATCACTATACATATTAATTTCCTGTTCAATAATCCCTTTTTCTTTATCTACATTTTGCTCTGTAAAATAAGGATTTTGCACAAAATCAATTAATGTCGTTAAATTTTCATTAATTTGCTCTGTCGCTGAGAACAAATAAACTGTTCTATCGAATGATGTAAAGGCATTTGCGGAAGCGCCTTGCTTAGCAAAGGTTGCAAATACATCCCCTTCTGGTTCTTCGAACATTTTATGTTCAAGAAAATGAGCGATCCCGTCTGGCACTTTAAGTGGCGGCTGATTACCAACAGAGAAATAGTTATCAATCGAACCATATTTCGTAGCAAAGGTCGCATATGTTTTCTGAAAGCCCGGCTTAGGCAGCACAATGACTTCTAACCCATTGGGAAGTATTTCACGGTACAATGTTTCCTCTACTGCATCGTAATGTAATGTATCCATTCCTACACCCCCTGACGATCTCTTAAGAAGTAGATCGTATCCAGTTCAACTTGTTGCGCAACAGCTTGCACATCGCTAATCGAGATCGCTTGCACTTCCGTTAACAATTGATCAATGGTCCGATTCGTATTAGCATAGCGATTATTAAAGTCAAAGCCAAGCATGTCATTCGCATTATCAAACATTTCACGTAGTGAATTAGAAAGCATCGCAATCGTCTGCGACAATTCAACATCTGTAATATTACCAGCTTTCATCTCCGCTAATTGCTGCTCAATAATATTCAATGCTTTTTTATAATTGGCAAATTCAATACCTGATTGTATCGATAGAATGCCTTTATGTCCATCTAATCGGGAAGCACAATAGTAAGCTAAGCTTTCCTTCTCACGCACATTAACAAATAATTTAGAATGGGGGTAGCCACCAAAGATTCCATTATACACTAATGCCGCTGCATAATTAGATGAGGCATAGCCTGTGTTCATGCGAAGTCCAAGATTCAACTTTCCTTGATTCACATCTAGCTGTTCAACTATTGTTTTCACAGCATCTACACTGTGAACAACATCAGCACGTTCATACGGCTTTGGCGAACGCTCTGGCAGCACGAAGCTTTGCTCAATATACCCCATCACTTCCTCCAGTGTAGTATCACCGACGACATACAAATCAAGCTGAGCTTCAGACAACCATTGCTGATACCGTTCATATAAGCTTTTCGCATCGACCTCCGGCAAATCTTCTAGACGGCCTGCTGCGTTAAGACGATAAGGTTCATTCGCACACATTTCCTCCATACAACGTTCAGACGCATAGCGAATTTTATCGTTAATGACCGATTCCAGTTGTTTTTGTAATGTTTGTTTTTCTGCTTCTACATAAGTTGGACGGAATTCACCATTTTCAATTAATGGCTGTGTAACCATTTGACCGATATATTTGATCGCTTCCGACAATAATGAAACCTCGCTCTTCACAAAACGGTCATTAATGACATCCATCCGAAATTGTACAAACTGTGTGTTGCCACGCTTCGTAATATTGAAACCAAAGCCCGCACCGTACAATTCATCTAACTGCTCCCGTAGCGCAATCGTTTCTGGTTTGACGGCTGTTCCTCTACGTAATACATATGGGATCAGAGCAGTTGACGTTACCGTCTCCTCCTGCAATGGTGTACCTGCAAATAATGTAATCGTAAACGTTTTGAATCGATTGGTTGGCAATACATGCACATTGAAACTTTGCACTGTTCCTACTTGAAAATTCATAATTATTATGGCTCCTTTCTATAGTAGCCTTCCTTATTATTCTAACTTATGCGAAATGGAAGAAGCAACCACCAGACAAGCTCTGAATGATTGCTTCTTTTTTCACGTAATTATTTACAAAAAATATGTTTCCCGATCGTCATAATCTGTTGTCTAGTCCAAATCCAAGCTGAAGTTGCAGTATCAGGGTTAAAATAATAAATACAACCATATGTAGGGTCCCAGCCATTAATGGCCTCCCTAACAGCTTTCTTTGCATTTTCATTAGGCGTAAGATAGATCTGACCATCAGCTACTGCCGTAAATGCTCTCGGTTCAAAAATAACGCCATATACCGTATTAGGAAAATCTGGATGCTTTATACGATTCAAAATTACAGCAGCTACTGCAACTTGACCTTCGTAAGACTCTCCTCGAGCTTCACCATATACAGCATTCGCCATCAACTGTATATCATTCTCTGATAATCCTAATAAATTTGATTGCCCTGTACTGTTTGAATTAGAACCATCGCCATTACTTGAACCTGAACCCGAGCCTGATTCTGGTCCGGCAGTCATCGATGCATTCCACTTCGCTGTTGCTTTGACGAGTTTTTGCTTCGTACTTTTGCCAACAACTCCGTCAGATGTTAGACCGAATTCCCATTGAAACCATGTTACAGCACTTTTCGTCTGTGACCCGAATGCTCCATCAACTTCCCCGTTAAAGTAACCCAAATACTTCAATCGACCTTGTAGCTCACTTACATCCGAGCCGTATGATCCGACCTTCAATGTTGCAGAACTGAAAGTAGGTACAGTACTCTCATCCGTAAACTTGTTATACATGTAAAGAGTCGAAAAAAGCATTACTACAATAACGAATACAGTTAGTTTACGTAATCTCATGTTAATTGCGCCTTTCTCCTACTGCGTAATCAATAGTCATTGTTGACCTGCACATAGTA
>DXHF01000293.1 GCA_019113605.1 Candidatus Paenibacillus intestinavium | reverse complement strand
CTAGTTCAAATTAGCTTAGGGAAAGATCACATGACTGGGAAATATAAAAACACTACTAGAAGGGGATTCAAAACAAAAAAAGAAGCTGAAGCAGCTGCCCGAGAAATTCTCATCAGACATTCCAATGGATTATTTTTAAGTCGACATAACATTACCTTTGGAGAAGTTTATAAAGAGTGGATCGTTTCTGAAGGAAAAAGATTGAAGCAGTCCACACTAACCAGTAAAACTGCAAAGTTCAAAAATGTAAATGTCAACATAAGAATGTATACTTTTGCTTGTTTAATAATGTGCAAAATCACTTGTCTTCTTTCGCAAAGTGATCCTTCAAACGGTAAGATTCGCCTACAATCGTGACGACAGTTGCATGATGTAAAATGCGATCTAAGATGGCATTTGCTAACTTTGGTTCGCGAAATACTTCATCCCATGCCTTAAAATTTACATTCGTTGTAAAGATCGTACTTCGCTTCTCATAGCGCATATCGATGAGCTGAAAGAAGATTTTGGCATCCTCAGGTTCAATCGGAAGATATCCGATCTCATCAATGATGAGAAGCTTGTATTTCGTATAGTGTTTGAGTCTTGTTTCCAAGCGATTCTCTATTTTTGCACGCTTTAGATTCTGAATGAGATCGTGGCATTTAATAAAATAAGTGCTTGTTCTTTTCTTAGCTGCTGCAATGCCAATCGAAGTAGCCAGATGCGTTTTCCCAACTCCACTAGGGCCTAAAAATACAATGTTTTCATTGGCTTCGAGAAAGCGCAGGGTACTAAAATCTAAGATTTGCTGTCGATTCACAGAAGGTTGGAAGGTAAAGTCAAAATCCATGAGTTCCTTCTTGTGAGGGAAAGCACCAACCTTGACCATCGCTTCGATCATGTTCTGTTCACGCACATCGATCTCGTAGCTTATTAACTTCACGAGTGTGTCCATAAATGACAATTGGTTATGGACACTAAAATCTACAACCTCATTTAGATGAGCAACCATTTGCTTCAACTTCAAATATTCTAACTGTTGAATGGCTTGTTGGTAGGAGGTCCCCTTCATTCAAAGACACCTCCAATCGTGCGCAGATTCTTCTTCGCTAAGTCATTAATATCTGGATAGCTTGGCATAGACAGTCTGAGATTCTCTCTGTAATGTTCTTCTTTGTAATTTAATCTTGTCTCACCTAAAGGATGGCGCACCAGAAGTTTCGTGTTATAATAAGCATACAAATGGTTGTCATAGACTTGTATACCTACTGTTTTTCCTTGATACCCAGCGGGAACTGAGTATTGTCTGGATTGGTAGGAGATCATGTTTGATGCATTGATCTTCACAAGCTTATGATGTATGCGATAGGAACTTCTTACACGCTCTGTTGGCAGTGGGTGTAGGGAGTTCTTTTCCTTTTCTAAGGAAAGAACAGGTACGTTCCCACTTCCTTGATGGAACGATTGATTGATACGGTTACATAGCTTTTGAATGAAGTCATGAAGTTCTGGCAAGCTTAATTTTCCTTGGTACGCATGGATCTCATCGAGTAGTTTCATTTGTGCTTCTACCTTTCCTTTTGTCCGTGGGCGACCGGCTACACAGGGCTTCACTTTACATCCAAAGTCGGTAGCAAATTGATGGAACTTTGCGTTGACTTTCCCAGCAGACTGTTCCGTTCTTGCTTCATCCATCACCGTTTTCATATTGTCGGTTAAGAGCTCGTGAGGTACACCGCCTAAGGTTTCAAAAGCCTCGGTTAAGAATGACATTAAGACGGCTTGTGACTTCGTAATGCTCATATGGTAGAAGCGAAAACGTGAATAGGATAGCAGCAACACGGCAACATTGATCTCAACATTCTCACCCTCGCGAGTTTCAAAGCGAATGCTTTCCTTCCAATCCAGTTGAGCTTGTACACCAGGTGCCGTCTCGAAACGAATGGTTCCTTGTGGTGACGGCAGACGACGTCCTTGTTTGAAGTAAGCTTCAAACGCAGGCTTACGAGCAATGTACGCTCTAAAAGCAGAGGCAGAGCAATCCAACCCATGATTATCCTTCAGATATTGCCACAACACACGCTTGTAATAGAAGACTTGCTTGCTGTCTTCAGAAAGCAAAGCAGCAATGATCTCGTAATACTCATCGATCTTAGATCCTTTGTCTTTTGTTGTTTTCTTTGTAAATCCATCGAGATACTTCTGGATGGTACGAGGATCTACATCTAACTCTCTAGCTAATTGACTTCTATTGATTTTCATCTTAAGATTCTCCATCAATGATTTAAATTTAGGTAAGTCTAGCAAACTATGAATCTCAAATTCCGTTTGAACATCCAACGTCATGTACATGTGCTCATCTCTCCCTTGAGAAAAGTATGTAGCATGTCGTCAAAACTGTACATCTTTATTCAAGCGTTTCTGTACATATTTAGACTAGCATTTGTATTCAAAAAACATATCCTACCGTATTTCTCTACGCTACATATGCAAAATATTAATGCAAAACACTGCCAAGATTTTATCGACCAACTTTCTTCAAAAATTTCTTCCTTCAAAGAATATGGAAATCAGTTGGATTTGTTATTTCGATACGCTGTAAAGAAAAAAGTGATCATAGATAACCCCTTAAAGTATGTAATATATCCGTATACTCCCTACGATCATCAATACATACAAGAAAACTTAGATGTTCAATATTGGGAAAAAGATATGTTAAAGAAGTTTTTAATTATTTGTGAAGAAACACTAAACTTTAGGGAATATGCTTTATTTAGAACATTATTATTTACTGGGATCAGAAAAGGGGAATTAGGTGCACTTCAAGAAAACGACATTAATATTGATGAAAAGACTCTTACGATTAATAAAACGCTTTATTGGGAAAATAAAAACTATATTTTGCTCAGCCCGAAAACAAAAAAATCTAAAAGAGTTATTTCCCTTGATGAAAAAACATTTGTAGTCCTTTTAAAGTTAATAAAATTGAATAACGAATTGAGAAATGAACACGGAAATCCTGCAATTGAACAATTTTTATTCCCTAGGATTACAGACTTAAAGCCAATTCGATTAGCATATCCAAATGATTTATTAGAATCTGTATGTAATAAATTCAAGATAAAAAATATAAGTGTTCATGGGCTAAGACATACTCATGCTTCAATGTTATTTGCAGCTGGAGCTCGAATGAAAGATATTCAGATGAGACTCGGACACGCTAGAATTGCAACAACTATGGATACCTATACTCATCTTACAGAAAGAAGTGATAACCATATAAATCATCTTCTAACCGAATATCTAGATGCAGTAAATAATGAGCCCAAAAGATACGGTTGTGAATGTAATTGAAACAATTACATTCACTATTCATTTAGAGCACTTATTTTTCCATGAAAAAACCCATTTGGAGACATGCTCCAAATGGGCGTAACCCTTGGTACATAAGGGTTCTTAACGTTTTGAGAACTGAGGCGCACGACGAGCCGCTTTAAGACCGTATTTTTTACGTTCTTTCATACGAGGGTCACGTGTTAAGAAGCCTGCACGTTTCAAAGATGGACGTAGTTCAGCGTCTACTTTAAGTAGAGCACGAGAGATACCATGACGGATCGCTCCCGCTTGACCAGACATACCACCACCATGAGTTAATACTAGTACATCGTATTTTTCCAATGTATCAGTTAAGTTCAATGGTTGTTTAACGATCAGCTTAAGAGTTTCCAAGCCGAAATATTCGTTGAT
>DXHF01000292.1 GCA_019113605.1 Candidatus Paenibacillus intestinavium | reverse complement strand
GCCTTCACTGTTAGCTCACCAGTAATATTCCCATAGGCAACATCCCAGCCTATGAATGTGTAGCCTGTTCGGCTCGGGTTCGTAGGTGCTGTTGCTGTAGCTCCATGGTTCACCGTTTCTCTGTGCAACACTGTACTATCCCAATCTTCGAACGTTACCTCATAACTGCTTAACCACTTGGCATACAAAGTTACATTTTCCATATCAAAGGTGATTGAATCCCCCGCTATATAATCTGTCCCTTCTCCATCAGCAGCAGTGTTCCAACCTTCAAACAAATGTCCTGTTTTCACCAAGTTCCCACTATTACCTAATACCGTTGCCGATCCTCCTATTGCATACCTGATATCGGAGGGAACACTTCCTCCCGTATTGTTATTTCCATTATAGATTATGGTCGGATATTCGTATGTTAGATTAATATTATCCCCAACCACTATAAAAGTGCCGTCACCAAACGTAACATCCAAGAGATAATTTTCAGTACCAGATGGAAGTAACGTCCAACTCGATCCATCAGCGGAAGTCACGATCTTTCCTTCATTTCCTACAGCCACGAATAATCCATTTCCATACGTTACACCTTCTAGAATTGTCGATATGCCTGACATTTGCACCGTCCAATTCTCTCCATCTGGAGAAGTAATAATCGTTCCACCGACTCCTACTGCTACATACATACCATCTCCATATGCGACATCTTGAAGATCATTTGTTGTATTCGATTCCCGATTCGTCCACGTCTCTCCATCAGGTGACATCCAAATTTTGCCGTCTTGTCCCACAGCAACAAACATATTTCCATATGTCACATCATATATGTATGAATCTCTATCTTCCAATGATAGCGAGTGATCCTCCCATTCTTCGCCGTCACTAGAAGTAATTATGGTTCCCGATTGCCCAGTTGCAACAAATTTGCCATTTCCATATGTGACTCCTGATAAATCATTGCTTCCATATGCACTATCTTTGCCGATAACATGCTGGCCTTGATCATTAAAACTGAGACTCATGAACTTACCTGATTCTCCTACTACTACATATTTACCGTTGGCATATGCAATATCATTGAAATTTTTATCAGCGGGCCAATAGAAGGTTCCGCTGAAGCTACCACCATTTCCGTCCTTTGCAAATTTCATTTTACCTGCATCTCCAGCTGTTATAAACCTGTCACTCCCATGAATAACACTTTTCATATTACCACTCACTTGGAAGATTGGCTTACTCCAGTTAATCGAAGATTCTGCATAAACAGATGAAGGTTGAATGGTACCAACTAACATAATTAGGGCGATCAACAAAATAATAATATTAAACTTTTTCATCGTTTTCCCTCCTGTGATTCATTTTATAACCAAATCAGATTTCGTTTTATTAAGCTTCTAATCGAATGGCATATAAATTAATTGTAAGCTAAATTCAACTTAGAAATCTTAATGAATTCTTAATGGATAGGTAAACTAGTCATAGTAAACATTCGTACTAGTATTAGAGACATTATTCATTGCATCATGCTATCCCGCTTCTTCTCATTAATTTTGGATGTTTGTCCAAGAAAGCTCGATATAATTTACAGGATTGAAATAAATGAATACAGAATGGAGGTAATTTTTTTGCTGAGGATATAGAGTGAAGTGATGCCTGTACTATAACGCTGTTATTTTTTTGTAAGTTCTGCTACGGCTACTATCTGACTATTGAAAATAACTGGCACAAAAAAATTCTTAAGACAAAAAAAGAACCCTTGCATCAGCAAGGGTTAAAGTGACTTGTAACATAAATTCAAAATTGTCAGTGCATCAAAACGGTAAGTCGTCTTCTGAAATATCAATAGGGCGTCCGTCATCCTTGAATGGATCAACATTGGTACTGCGTGGGGCTTGAGCAGGACGATTACTTTGGCTTCCGCCATCTGCGTTATATCCACCGCCGTTATTACTGCTAGAGCCCTCTTCACGAGGACTACTATCACGATTGGATTCCAAGAAGCGAACATTGTCTGCAATTACTTCTGTAACATACACACGCTTGCCCTCATTGTTCTCGTAATTCCGCACTTGAATGCGTCCTTCAACTGCAGTTAAACGACCTTTACGCAAATAATTTGCGCAAGTTTCCGCTAATTGGCGCCACGTTACTACTGGAATAAAATCCGCTTCACGCTCTCCGCCAGCAGACGAAAATGGTCTATCAACAGCAATCGTAAATTGAGTAACAGCAACACCTGCTGGGGTATAGCGTAGCTCTGGATCCTTCGTTAATCTTCCGATCAATATCACACGGTTCAACATTTTTACTTTCCTCCCAATCGAAACCTTGAGACTTCTTAAGCTACATCTCTTACGATCAACGTACGGATAACTTCATCCGCAATCTTCATTACACGATCAAGCTCGTTAACAATCTCAGCAGTTGCTGTAAATTGTACTAGTACGAAATGACCTTCACGAAGTTTGTTGATTTCATACGCAAGGCGACGCTTTCCGATAACATCGGATTTTGTAACCTCACCACCGTTGGAGATAACTCCATTAAACTTTTCAACAAGAGCTTGAACAGCTTCTTGTTCAACTTCCGGACGAATGATGTACATCACTTCATATTTGCGCATTATAATTCACCTCCCTTTGGACTGACGGCCCCATAAATGGAGCAAGGAGCGAGTGTGTACTCGCATCTGCCTAGTATAACAAATATTATAGGCAAATACAAGATTAGCGCGATACTGTTCAATGTAGAAATAAAAACAATTTGATTCACATGTATATTAGGCAAGCATTATGTACATATTATTATTGACGGTGAAGAGAGGTGTGGTTCCGTTGGACTTAATAGGTGCAAGGAATTTGTAACTCGCTAAATGTAGCAACGGAAGGATTACATTATTGCCCACGCAATAATGGTCATTACGATTAGTGGAATAACTGTTTGGCTTATGCTGAGCTTGTTCTTACTTGTGTAATATGTATCTTTTCTTACAGAAGATGAAGTGCAACATCATTATCATTAGCCGTCACGCTAAGAAAGACCCTATTACTAAGATTATCTTAGTGGTAGGGTCTTTCTCCTATCTAATAATAGAATAATTCCTTGTGTGCGCGATGCAGCAGGTTAATGATAGTGCTTGATCTGGCTTTACACCTACGCATGCAATCACGGCATCCGTTAGATATGGCCAATCGTAATATCAGCAAGCTCTAACTGAATAAGTTGAGCTAGATCAGTAATCTTGAGCTCAACTTGATATCCAATTTTCCCTGCACTACATATTATTGAATCAAACTGTTTTGCAGAAACGTCAATAACGGTCATTAATCCCTTCTTCATCCCGATCGGCGAACAACCTCCATGCACATACCCTGTTAGCGGTAACAAATCTCGCGACTTTAGCATCTCAATTGATTTCTCTCCAACAGTTGCAGCAGCCTTTTTCAGATCCAATTCTTCAGCCACTGGAATCATAAACACATAATTCCGCTTTGATTTCCCTGTTGTTACTAATGTCTTAAATACTTGCGCTGGGTTCTCACCTAATATTATAGCTACCTCTATACCGCTAATAGCATCTGTATCAGCATATGTATAATGGTTATATTGTATTTTTCTTTGATCTAATATTCGCATCACATTTGTTTTATATTCCATAACTCAACCTCACTCTGCCTTACCCTGTCTTACAACTTTGCGCATATTTTTCTCGAATTTAGCACGAGGGATCAGAATGCTATGTCCACATCCAACGCATTTCATCCGGATATCCATCCCCATGCGGATAACTTCCATTTCACTTGATCCACAGGGATGTACTTTTTTCATTAGAACGATATCCCCAAGTTCAAATTGCTTTCGCTCCATTACAGTCCCTCCCTTTATTCATTTTACAATTTGCTTACGTATTCGTTAGATTGTCTGCACATTGTTTCGCGATTCACATAATATAATGCAAGTAGTTATCATTACTCACCGACGAATATTAATCAATCAATTTGTAATCATGCTCAGCCTTTTCAAATATACCTCTAACTTCTACATTTTCTTGCACAATGATTTGCTGAACTGTATTCAGATCTTCTAACGGAAAATGGATAGAAAGTGCGCAACCAGCCGTAATTTCCTTTGGTGTTGGACAAATATCAATTTCTATATCTGCGTATTCTAGTAACATTTCGGCCCGTAATGCTTGCTGTGTAGAATCAAAAGCAATTAATAATAGATTACTTTCTACCATGTTGCCGATAATCCCCCTTCATGATTCTCTTCTACAAGTATAAATCCTTTATTTTCTCTACATACTAGTATTATATAATTTGTTTCAAGAAAGGAAACTTACAAGAAACAATGTCTAATCACTCTGCAGTAAAAATATCGCACAAGTCCCTTTTAGTACGTAGTGAATTGCAACAAGAGTTGCTTACTCTATTACAATACGCATCCTCCGGGCAAGAGATTGTAATTGTATGTATCGGTACGGATCGTTCAACGGGAGATTGTCTGGGTCCATTAGTAGGCACCCATCTAGCTAAATATCGATCTGCACTTATGCAGGTGTACGGCTCAATAGCTGAACCTGTGCATGCACTTAATCTAGCACAAACGATGGATACGATTCAAAAAAGCTACCGTAATCCCTTCATCATCGGAATTGATGCCTGCCTAGGTCAAGCATCAAGTGTAGGCTATATTCAAGCAAATCTAGGTCCAGTTAGGCCTGGTGCAGGTGTTAATAAGGAGCTGCCGCCCGTAGGTAATATGCATATTACCGGTGTAGTCAATGTTGGTGGATTTATGGAATATTTCGTATTGCAAAATACTCGACTCCATCTCGTAATGTCGATGGCAGACATTATTGCACAATGTTTATATCATGCTATTGCAAAACGTTCTCGTAATAGTTCCGAAGTTGAACAACAATTTAACTTGTCTGAGTTCAACTTGTAAATCATTTTGCTGTATTAATAACTTCTAGTTCTTCAGGTGTTAATGAGTATTGAGAAGCGCCCTTCTCCACTGGCTTACCATAAATATAGGCGCCATCACGACTATGAATACTCGTTAACACTATTCCGTCTTTTTGATCATTCGTAATAGCTACAGAAAAACTCATATCACTACCTGTATTAGAAAAAGCATTGTAACGCTTAATCGCTATATTGCTCTTTTGTTGTGGAATTCTAGCCTCTACATTGGCAATACGATGTGCTGCTTGCTCTATT
This sequence comes from Candidatus Paenibacillus intestinavium, assembly GCA_019113605.1. Taxonomy (GTDB): domain Bacteria; phylum Bacillota; class Bacilli; order Paenibacillales; family Paenibacillaceae; genus Pristimantibacillus; species Pristimantibacillus intestinavium. The sequence goes on along the minus strand of DXHF01000292.1, from coordinate 505 downwards.
TCAGCATTTTGCAGTTTTTGTTCTTCCTTTAATGACGTAATAATTCCCTCAAGATTTTCTACGCCTGCACCTTCCATCACATTAACATATGACTTTCTTAGTTTTTTCAGCTTACCACCAAGATTCAGCATCATCATCCATTGGATAAGTACCATAGCAATAAGAACAATTACAACCAACCCAATATTCTCCGTCAACCAATCCACTACATTTCGCTCCCCTATGCTTCATATATGCATGTTCTATATTTCTAAATGTGCAAGTGTATATTATTCATACACACTAGTCCAGCTTCCAAATGCCTGCGGCTTCAAATAAAAGTTCATTACATTTGCTTGTCCGTTCCTAACAATGAAACAACACCCAGCAACGTGTACGGTACGAGTACACAAGCAGCCAAATGCATGAAGCTTCAAATAAAAGTTCATTACATTCGCTTGTCCGTTCCTAACAATGAAACAACACCCAGCAACGTGTACGGTTCGAGTACACAAGCAGTCAAACG
>DXHF01000291.1 GCA_019113605.1 Candidatus Paenibacillus intestinavium | reverse complement strand
AAGCATAAACTAAAATTTTTCATTAACTTCTTGTTATACTTCCTTTAAATGAAAAATCACTTCAGAAGCATAAACTAAAATTTTTCATTAACTTCTTGTTATACTTCTCGCAATGAAAAGTACATCGAAAGCCCACTTCTTGTATTATTGCTTACGCAAGCAAGACTCACGGATAACTAATGAGCAATCCACACTAACTTGCCTAATCTCATCTGTTGGTTTTTCAATCTTAGCAATTAATACATTCATTAATTGTTTGAACAGACGCTTAAAATCTACTTTAACAGTAGTTAGTGGTGGCGAATGTTTCTCACTTAATACATGATCATCAAAACCAATGACTGAGATATCCTCTGGCACTTGAATGTTTTGTTCGCGAAGCGCGCGAATTGCCCCGAATGCAATACTATCATTAGCTGCAATGAATGCCGTTGGTAGTGGCTCTTCATGTTCAAGTAATTGTTTCATAGCTTTATATCCTGCCTCATCCGTAAAATCAGCAGCAACTACCCAGCTTGGATTAACTACTAATGAATTTAGCTCCATCGCTTGCATGAAACCCTCGTATTTGCGTTCACCTGATAATCGCTTTATATTTCCATTAATAACGCCAATCTCACGATGTCCAAGACCTATAAGATAATCAGTCGCTTGCTTCATACCTAATTCATTATTGAAATTCGCGACGATCCGATTTCCTGTTGTAGACTCCGGATGCTCTTGGTCAAATACGCCAATAATAAAACCTTCTTGAATCAATTCCTCGACAAATGGCTCATAATGCTCTGTACCGATAAAAATACCACCGTCAATTCTTCGTTGGTAAAATATCTCTTTCACATTGTTAATCGTAGCTTTGTCAGTAGTATCACGAATGATGTATGTTAGTACGTAATAGTCATAATCCGAGGCTTTTTCAATTACACTTACAATCATCATATTCGTCAGGACGTCTACAGAAACTTCTCCTGAACTGACCATAAATAAGCCAATTGTGCGAGATTTTTTCCCTGCTAGCATTTGAGCTGAGACATTAGGAAAGTAATTGAGTTCTTTAATCGCCTTCATTACCTTCTCTTTCGTTTCAATGGGAACATTCGCATAGTTATTGACAACACGACTTACTGTACTGCGCGATACACCAGCAAGTTGGGCAACCTCTATACTATTAATTTCAGATTTTTTCAATTTATAAGTCCACCTCCATATAAACACGCGTTTACACACCTATCATATAGCTATAATTCCACCACTGTCAACATTTATTGCTGTATAAAGTAGCTTACGCCTTACTCATGTCACCCGTTCACATAAACGCGTGTTCATGATACTCTATCATTAACTATAGCTACACACAACTTATGCTTACGGAGCAACTTTTCATTACCATGAAGTTGTTCCGAGAAGCGAATGAAAAGTTTTAGGAGGCTGAATTATGCGATTGGGTGGTCAAGTATTTATCGAACAAGGAACTCCAGAAGCTTGGGGTAAAGCATTATCAGAAGCTGGTTTTCGCGCAACAACTTGTCCCTTTGACGGTAGTGATATGAATCTAGCTTCACAGTATCTGGCCGTTGCCAAGCAATATGATATTGTTATCGCTGAAGTTGGAGCATGGAGTAATCCGATCAGTCCTGATGAGCAAATAGCGAAGCAAGCCATCGAGTATTGCATCCAACGACTGAGCTTGGCGAATGAAATAGGCGCTGGAGTATGTGTAAATATCGCAGGTTCACGCAGTAAGCAATGGGATGCCCCACATCGAGACAATCTTACAAACGATACATTCGCCCTTATTGTAGATACCGTTCGCGCCATTATTGATGCCGTTCAGCCTACTCGAACGTTCTATGCTTTGGAAATGATGCCTTGGGTGTTTCCTAATAGTGTAGATAGCTACGTACAACTAGTAGAAGCGATTGATCGTAAAGCTTTTGCCGTTCATTTTGACCCTGTCAATATTGTTAATAGCCCTCATACTTACTATCATAACGATCAACTGATTATTGATTTCATCCAGAAGCTTGGTCCTTACATTAAAAATGTCCATGCCAAAGATATTGTGCTGCAGCCCCATCTAACGCTGCACTTTGATGAAGTCGTCCCCGGACAAGGACAGCTTAATTACGCAGTGCTGCTCCAGCAGTTAAGTTTGTTGCAAGGAGATATTCCGATTATGATTGAACATCTAACTACTAATGAGCAATATGATGCAGCCGCAACTTATATCCGATCTGTTGCTAGCGAGCTTAATCTCGTCATATAATCGCTGCTTACGTTAACTATTATATTTGGATTATGATGCAGACCGCTATACTTTGCATAGCTTGCACCAAATAAAAAAAGAGCAGCTTGCACCTGAACAATTTTGTTCAAGCGCAAGCTGCTTTTCTATTCGAGGGTGTTCGAAAACAGTATTAGTTATCTAACACTTCACGACGGTTTTTCTTCAATAATTTAGATAGCATTTCATATACAACCGGAACGATAATTAGCGTTAGTATTGTGGAGCTCGCCAAACCGCCGATAACGGTAATCGCAAGACCTTTAGAGATAAAGCCTCCACCTCCGCCACCAATTGCTAGTGGGATCATCGCACCAATTGTCGCAATCGCCGTCATTAAGATTGGACGAAGACGAGTTGTACCTGCTTCCAATATTGCTTCGCGTAATGTAAGTCCGTCACGCTCCATACGAATAATTCGGTCTACGAATACGATCGCATTTGTGACGACGATACCGATGAGCATCAGTAGTCCCATCATAACCGGTACAGAAATCGTCTCACCCGCTATGAATAAGCCCGCGAATGCTCCGATAATAATAAATGGTAATGATAATAGAATAACAAATGGTGCAAGTCCTTCACCGAATGTTACAACTAGAATGAAGTAAACAATAGCAATTGCAGCAAGCATAGCTACGATCAGCTGAATAAATGCATCCTGAATATCTGCCATCGCTCCTGCCTCACCTAGCTCAACACCTTTAGGTAAATCCAGTGCTTCTACTTTACTACCTACATCTTTAGACGCTTTGGAAACATCTTCACCAACAATTGTACCCGATACTGTAGCTGTATATTGTCCTTGGCTGCGAGTTAGACTATTGACCGCATAACCTTCCTCAATTTCCACAATATCACCAAGCTCAACTGTAGTACCTAACGCTGTTGGTACCGGTAATTTCAACATATCGTCCAATGATTTTGGAACTATTGCTTCTTTTTGCACAATAACTTCAATCGATTTCCCATCACTTTCAACCGTTGTTAACACATGCTGCGAAGTGTCAGGATATAGCATCATTACGATTTGTGCCGTTGTTAAACCATATTGCAGCAGCGTAGATTGCTCCACATGGAATGTATAAGCTTCATAGCTTTCCTCTTTCGTTGAGGAAACGTCTGCTAGCAAGGAACTTCCTTGTAATGCTTCTTCAACCATTAGAACTGCTTCGTTCATTTTATCTAGATCTTCACTATGCAAAGTATAAGTTACTTCGTTACTAGACATCGCACCCATTGAGAAGTTTTGACTTCCCCAACGACCTGGGTGATCAATATCCTTCACATATTCTTCGATCTCTTCACGGACCTCAGGGAAATTCTTCATGTCAGGATCGAAGATGACGTACATTAACGATCCACCTGCTCCGCCTGACATCATCGACATCATATCCGCACTATCTGAAATCGATAGTTGAACGATATCAACATCATCACGCGCAATTAACTTCTGTTCTACTTCCGTTACATATTTAATCGTATCTTCCTTCAACTCGCCTGCTTTTGGAGAATACGTAATATACATTACTTTCTCTTCTTCACTACCAAGGAAGCTTAGCCCGATAAATGGATAAAGCGAAATACTACCAGCTAATATAACAATGGCGATGATAGAAGTAATCGCCTTATGATTAAGCGTCCACTGTAATACGCCTTTATATTTTAATGCTAATGTACCTACTTCTTTATGCTTGCTCTCTGTTTTGGCAGCATATAACTTTTTCTTAAATAAGAAATGTGAAAGCGCTGGAACAATTGTAATCGCAACGATTAACGACGCGATTAAAGCAAAGCTCATCGTTAATGCGAAAGGCAAGAACAGTTCTCCAACCATTCCACCTACAAACACTAGTGGAGCAAATACTGCAACCGTTACTAATGTAGAGGAGAAAATTGGTTTGAACATTTCGATCGTTGCTTCACGAACAAGCGCACGGCCCGTCAGCTTCTCATCCTTCAAATGCAATCGTCGATATATATTCTCGACGACGACGATGGAGTCATCAATAACACGACCAATCGCAACCGTAATTGCACCTAATGTCATAATATTTAATGTAATATCTAGCCAGTTCAATACTAGCAGCGCCATAAATAATGATACCGGAATAGATACAATTGATATTACCGTTGATTTGAAATCGCGTAAGAATAGTAGAATAATAAGTACGGCAATTAGTCCACCAAACACTGCTTTTTCTACCATCGTTAGTACGGATTCTTCAATCGGTGCACCTTGGTCTAATGTTGTTTCAACAACTAATCCTTCGATGCTTGCTTGCTCATCCTTCATTAACTCTTTTAATTCATTAACTACAGTTACCGTATTGGCATCTTGCGCCTTCACGACTTGAATGGCAATAGCATCTTCACCGTTCGTACGTGAAAGGGATTGAACTTTACCTAATAACTCAATGTCAGCAAGCTCGCTTAACTTCACAAATGGTGATGGTTGCTCCGCAGTAGGCGTAACTGGAATAAGCATATCGCTTAGCTCATCCATAGTCATAAATTTACCATCAACTGCAATGGCCTGCTCAGCCTCTTCAAATTCGAAGATTCCAAGAGAGGTATACATATAGCTTGCTTTGATGAGATTAGAGATGGTCTCT
>DXHF01000290.1 GCA_019113605.1 Candidatus Paenibacillus intestinavium | reverse complement strand
GTTTTAATTGTGACGGCGTTCCTAACTCGGTTGACCCCATTTTCATTCTTTTTTCGCAATGTAGATACGTTAATTCATGAGCTTTCGCATGCTATGGCTACTTTAGTGCTTTCTGGAAAGGTAATGTACATTCATCTGTTCAGTGATCAGAGTGGTGTAACGCTCTCATCTTATACGAGTACGTGGAAGGGAGTTCCAATCTCGTTGGCTGGTTATATGGGATCAGCGCTGTTTGCAGTTATTCTGTTCATGTTATTCTCGCATCGCAAAGTAAAGGCTGGTTTAATTATTATTGCTGCTTTAGCGTTGTTTGGACTGCTATTATTTGTGCGAAATGGTTATGGAATGATGTGGAGCGGCGGGTTTATTGCTGTAACTGTTTTGGTATATGTAGCTGCGCCTGCTTGGCTGCGCAACGGCTATTATTTGCTAATTGCTTTTATATGTTTAGTAGAATCGGTGCTTAGTTCTTTTACGATTTTATCGATGTCGTTATTAACTCCTGATACAGCAGGTGATGCGACAAATCTCAGTAAATATACGCATATCCCTGCTTTTGTATGGGGTATATTATTCTTCTTATTTTCCTTGTGGTGTGCGAAGCATTCTACGGCATTGCTGTTGCGCAAAGAGCCAACGCAAAAATGATGCTGCGCTGGCTCTGCTATTATTGCGAATATTTTATTAGCTGCTGCTTTAGCTGTAATCATCGTTTGGCTAACGTTGTTGCTTGCTGCTTGGCAATCGTAAATGTGACTGATGTTCCTACACCTATACTGCTTTCAATGGTTAGTCCACTGCCGTAAAACTGCATTAAGCGGCGATGAGTATTGAGCAGGCCGATGCCGGAGCGCTTAGTCGATTGTCGATCTAATATATGCTTCAAAGTGTCGGCATCAATGCCGATTCCATTGTCAGAAACACAAAACTCAACTGAATGACCAAGATCGGTAATCCGAATACGGACCTCCCCGCCTGCATTACGCATTAATAGACCATGAATAACAGCATTGTCGACAAGCGGCTGAATCGTTAACGGAGGAATGCTAATATTGATGTGATCGTCAATCTCCCATACAACTTGCAGTCTATCCTCAAAGCGCTCTTTTTGAATAAATAAGTAGGAGCGAATGAGCTTAAGCTCACGTTCAAGCGGTACAGCCTGATCAGAGTTTTGAAAATCAATGCCGAGCCTAAAGTAATTGGTAAGCTCTTGGATGAGTTCATCCATTTTATCCTTATCGCTCCAGCTAAGTGCAGATAGTGCATTAAAGGTGTTGATCAAGAAATGAGGTTTAATTTGCGCCTGCAATAAAGCTGCTTCCATTCGCAATCTTTCATTGACCGAATTTTTCAAATTTGTTAATGACTTAACTCTAGCTTTTAGCTCTGTAGCATTGATTGGCTTGGTGACGTAGTCATTTGCACCTGACAGAAATCCTAATTCAATATCTTTATCACGATTACTTGCTGTCAGCAGCAGTATCGGGAGCTCCGTAATAGAAAAACGCTCACGAATGCGAGTTGTTAGCTCATAGCCAGATATAATTGGCATCACGACATCGGAAATGATGAGGTCCCATTGATTGTTTTCAACTAATTTCAGTGCTTCTTGACCGTTGATAGCAGTAACGACTTCATAGCGGTCATCCGAAAAAATTGTTTTGAGTACACTTAGATTGACGGGATCATCATCGACGGCGAGTAGACGAGTTCGGTTAAGGACTAGGCTAGAATTAGAATCGTCTTCATAACTATCGGAAGACAATGGAGCATCAGCGATGCTACTGTCCTCCGATACGACAGTAGTCACGTCAGTTAATCCATCGTTAATGGCTTCTGAGTCAACGAGCTGTAATGTAAATATGAAGGTAGATCCTTGATTCGGTATCGAGTTAACGGTCAGCGTTCCTCCATGCATGTCAACAAGCTGCTTGCAGATACCCAGTCCCAGTCCAAATCCACTCTTGAATGGAGTTGAATTGGATAAGCCCTGCTCATATGGTTCGAATATAGTGCTTAACAACGCTGCATCTATCCCAATACCTGTATCTGTAACGGCTATACTTGCCCATCCATCCGCAATGTGAGCTTGTACGGATACCTCCCCTACATTGGAAAATTTAATAGCGTTATGCAGTAGATTGAACAAAATTTGATTGAGTCTATTCTCATCAGCATGAACATGTGGGAAATTGACTGGTATGTTGTTCACAAGCTGAATGGGTTTGCCCTCGGTCATAAAGCGCAGCGTATCGATGACGCTCGCAGCAACGCTATGTACTGATATATTAGTGCAATGTAAATTAATCCGATTTTCCTTTAAGCGAGCGATATCTAGCAGATCATTCAAAATATAAGACATTCGTCGACCAACTTTAACTAGCAATTGTAAATCACTCGTACTGCTATGATCTAGCTTGTCACGTCCTCTTTCAGCAACGGATTGTGAAATATTAATAATACCGTTGAGCGGATTACTTAGCTCATGAGCGACAGTGGCCAGGAAATCGTCCTTATGTTTGTCTGCTTGTCGCAGTGTCTCTGCTAGCTGATGAGACTCTTCCGATAATCGGAAAAAGCGTCTGAACCAGAAAGCAGAAAAGCAGATCATCGCAATGATAAGATCGAAAGGATAGGAAATCACATCAATTGAAAAAGTAATAATTACGACGAGCCAAATCATACTGCTAAATGCCGCTACAGCAGCAAGCAGTAAAAAAATATTGTCGGAATCTATTTTTGTTGCTGATTTGTACAGAACCGCAACTGTGAATAGACAAGGAATAAACGTAAGAAAAATATATATGCTTTCTAGTGCGATCGTAACAGATAAAGGTAATAGTAATATCAATAGTGCTGCAACGCCACATAATAGCTCATAAATGAAAGAGAACCGATTTTGTAACGGTAATGGAAGCTTATCTTTAATTAATTGATGCAGTAAAACTCCACCGAATAACATCACGAGATACATGGACTTTATGCTCCATTCAAATGAAAATGGAATCCATGTCAACAATAGTCTTTCACCATCCCACAGTGTTGCGAAAATAACGCATGCTATCATCAGTGAATAGTAGATTAGTCGCTTATCTCGGTTTCCGAATAAATACAATACGAGACCGTACACAAGATGAATTGCATAGGCGACGCAGGCAATCCATACCATATTTTCGGAAAATCTTAAATCCTTTCTTAAATTACTTTCTAGTCCAAATTCAATGGAATCAACGATTCCAGCATTACGAATGTTATCGTAATTTGAGGCTTGAATAACGAGCTCCAGCTCGCTTTCTTCCTCTAATGTAAAGTACATCGTATACGGAACATTTAGTGGCGTATAGTTATCTCGACTTTCTGCTGGTTGACCAGAATGACCAATTAGCTGTTTATTAAGATAAACCTCCGATGAATTTTTAATGCTCGATATGTGGATACCGTAGCTTTTCCCCTTGTCTGGATCTACTAGAATTTTCAAGCGATAAGTGCCAAATCCATATTTATCGTTGCTGTAAGTTCCGCTGTCTAAAGACCAGTTACCTGGAACTTGAATCAGTTGA
>DXHF01000289.1 GCA_019113605.1 Candidatus Paenibacillus intestinavium | reverse complement strand
ACATATGTACTTGAGTAATTTTGAGGAAATCTTTGTGATTTCAACGGCGGTCATCGCATCAATACTAGTCATTTTAGGTTTTTTCATAATTAAATGGAATAAGAAGAAAGTACAACTTGATGTTATTCTTGAATATTACAAAGAAGCTGCTGATGAAAAGTTAATAGAAAGTCAAAAAAACATTCTGCATAAAACGAATGAAAACAAAAATTATAAAATGGAAGAGTGTAAGGACGAGTCAATGGTATGCAATTTTTTTGAAAAATGGGGATTCATGGTGAAGGCCAATTATCTTCCATTCTATATTTTTAAGGGTTCATCGAGAAGTGAAGTAATGAAACAATATGAGGCGTTAGTCGAATACATTGAATGTCGACAAAAAGATAATCCAAAGTATTGTAATGAATTCGTGTATTTATATTATAGAATCAAAAATAATAAATTTATTGAGTAGTATAACATACAAGAGAAGCAGTAGCTGAATATTTATCGGAAATATATAAATGACTGAGAAAATAGAAGAACGAGCGAGTAAAACTGGCTTTTTATAATGTATTTGAATATTCTGAATATTTGATCTTTTGATAGAGTCGAGGTATGATAAATCTATCAAACGAACACCTACTAGCTCCACAAACAAGCTTGATTATTCGGCTTCAGACGAACAAATCGTGACCAAACGGTGACTCATGAAAGACGGGTTCACCCGGCGCACATCCAATAAATTATCGTCTGAACTGCATAATAAACATTTGATAATGAAGGGAGAATCATCCGATGACGTAGCGTGAGGCGAAGCATGCTAGATAGTATTGCAGCATGTGGGTATCCGTGGCAAGTTGAGGTATACAAGTTGCAAGTTAAGCTTCATAGCTTTAAGAAACAGAAATGTATGTGGATATAAGTAAGTGTAAGTATAGTTAGAATAACAATCTGGAACATTGAGTGTGCAGAGTATATATCGGAGGTTTATCTTTAATAAATGAATAGCTTATTGAATTATTAGCCTCGGTCATGAACTTACATGACCGAGGCTAATTTGCATGTAGTTTTACGCCTTGTTTGTCGTTCTATTGTAAGTAGTATTCTTTTAGAATTCATTCATTAAGTTCTGATACGCTTAGACCAAATGGTTATAGAAGGAGAAACATGATTAAAGGTGTTATGAAAAAAGGTCCCTAGTAATGTTGAAGTTTACTGGTGGAGATTCCGCGAGCAGTTTAAAAATTGCTGCGCGTGTTGAACCGGAAGTCATTAGTATGATTCCTTTTCTATATCCGACTAGCAATCGCTGAAATGGCTGCATTATTGGGTAGAGTTTCCAAGATAGCAATGAATGAAGTCAATATCTCTTATACTGATGTTTCTTCAACCAACTGGGCGAATAAGGAAATTGAAGAAGTTTCAAAGATGGGCTTAATGGTAGGCTACACGGACAGAAGTTTTAGACCAGAGCAAGTGATTACTCACGCGGAAATGGTCGTAATCTTGTCTAGCTGGTTAGGCAATGACCAAAGTCGCGGCGATAGCTTGCCGAATACAGAAGGACATTGGGCACAATCAGCGATGGAGCTTGTGAAAGCGGCTGGTATCATCAGTGGTGATACTCACTGGGCGTTTGAACAAATCCAGGAAGCATCCATCGATCATGAACATAAGGATGCGACGGAATAGTAATCGTACAGAAATAAATCTAAGGTACAGCATCCTGTTCAATGAATGCTGTACCTTTTTTGTTAAATATGGAGCGTAAAATATATGCTATACTTAATTTGATGATATGAAATTGCATATAAGTAGTTAAAGTGAGGGTTAATAATGAATACTAGATATAGAATTACAAGAAATCTTGATAGTGATCAATGTGACAAGGCTATATCTCTTCATGAATGTAAATTGTTTTTTGGAGAACAAGCTGATTTTACACATATGGAACAATACTCATCTCGCTCAGGTGAAACGGTGATGACAATTAAGGGTGAGTTTTTTATGTGGCAGGTTGGAGAGGTGCAAATTCCGTTTCGTTATTTTCACGGAGATGTGTATGTATCCGTATCCCATGAAATCATCTATCATAAAATGTTAGAAGTAGCTGCAGGATTGAATGCGCAATATATTGAAGGTTAGTAAAACTGAATGGATAATCTTAGTGTGACAACGAACCATGAAGACCGAGAGGTCTTCATGGTTCGTTGTCATTTTCTACGCTAATTATAACAACAATATGAAGAAGCATTAAACCTCAAGGTGGTTTCTAATGTCATCTAATGATTGATCGTGGTCAAGAGATGATTACTTTAAGCAAAACATTTAACGTTTACCCCTTTAGTTTATTGATGTTTTGCATTAGTCATGAAGTGATCATTCTAAGAAAACGCTTACTTGATTATGCTTAAGTCATATCTTCAACAAAAAACTGCGAGGTGTTTGGGATGAGTAATAAACCATTACTAATTGATACTGATGTTCATAATGGCATTAAAAGTCCAACGGATTTATTACCATATTTATCGAAAGTTTGGAATTCGCAATGGTTGGCTTCTGGTACGGGTCTAGGACAGCCGTATTATTCACCAGTTGGTGTCCTTCGAAAAGATGCTGTTCCTGATGATGGTTCAACCTCAGGCAGCGGCAATGGCTATATCAGTCAAAGAAAAAGTAATCAGTCAGAGTTATTTGCAGGAAGCTGAACTATGCTATCAAGCATTGTCTGTATTGTCTCAAATGGGATTAGGTTTATGGGGACAGCTTCATAGTGCTTTATATGAATGAATGGGTATTTCACAGCAAACCAATCTACTTGCGTTGAATGCTGCCATTGAAGCAGCATGATCTGAAGAACTAAAAATGTTGATTAACAAATTCAATTATTAAAAGTTAGCAATCTATATGTCAAAATGAGAGAAAGCTGTAGGCTAGTGCTACAGCTTTTTTGTGATATTGATTATGCGGTATATGCAATTGAATAATAAAGTATAATTAAAGCTTTTAAGGTAACAATAACCACAAATCTTAAGCATTGGACTGAGAAATGATGTGGTCATCTGTTATCTCGTATATTCCTAGCTTTCCTGTTTTTTTTCAAGCATTCATGACGCTGTTAATTCCCCAGTTATTTTTTTTGGTGGCAAAAGTTTATCGTAAGCGTGTCAATATGATTGAAAATAACAGAAAGTATCAAGCCAATGAAGTCAATTCCAATAGTACTGAAGACCAAGAAGGACCTAAGATTCTTGGTCAATTAGGCAATGATCTGGAGATACTTACAGAAAAAATAGGACACAATAGTGACGTCCATTTTAGAAACTTTCACATTAAGCTGTTGAATCGTAAAGCTACGTTGATTTATGTGGAAGGGATGCAGCAGAGTGATTTCATTAATATGCATGTACTAAAACCGCTTATGGTCGAGGCACCTTCACAATACGTTCCTTCACAGATTAATATTGTTACATATGTGAAAGAACACTTGTTGCCTGTTATACATGTTAATGAGATGGACAGCATACAAACCCTTTCAAAGATGATTTTATATGGCTATACTGTGTTGCTTATCGATGGAATGAATACGGCGCTTTTGGTTGGGGTACCTAATATGGCTTCTCGATCCGTTGAAGAGCCAATTTCAGAAGCATTAATTAGAGGACCGCGTATTGGATTTACAGAGGTATTAACTGAAAACACAGCCATGCTTCGAAATCATGGTCTAAATGAAAATTTAGTTATTAATACTAATCTTATAGGAAGTAAATCGCAAAAAACAATAGCTATCGCATATATGAATGATATTGCTAATGATGAACTAGTTAGAGAGGTTAAGGAAAGGGTTGCTAAGCTGGATTTTGATTATTTTGCTGATTCAGGATACGTAGAACAGCTGATGGAAGATAATATATTCAGTCCATTCCAGCAATTTCAAAATACGGAAAGACCAGATAAAGTCATTGCTGCATTACTTGAGGGAAGAATAGCTATCTTGCTAGATGGCAGTCCTTTTGTTTTAATAGCACCAGCTAGCTTTATGATGCTCTTCCAATCACCTGAAGATTATTATCAGCGCTGGGTATCAGGGACAATGACTAGAATTTTGCGTATAGCAGCGGCCTTATTATCGCTGTTTGCACCAGCTCTATATATCTCATTTATCTCATTCAATCCTGGTTTAATACCAACACAGTTAGCTTTGACTATAATCGAGGCGAGGCAAGGGGTACCCTTCCCTTCTATTTTGGAGGTATTGATTCTAGAAATTTCAATTGAAATATTAAGAGAGTCTGGGATTAGACTACCGAAGCCAATTGGACCAGCAATGGGGATTGTTGGAGGGCTAGTTGTAGGGGAGGCAGCGGTACAAGCGGGAATTGTAACTCCTTTTCTTGTTATCGTGGTAGCTTTAACTGCGATATCCTCCTTCACAATACCGGAATATAGCTTAGGTATATCCCTACGATATCTTCGTTTTGGAGCGATGATGTTCGCCTCTATATTAGGTTTATATGGCACAATCATATTCTTTTTGCTGCTATGCACCCATATGATTCATCTGCGAAGCTTCGGATTACCTTACTTATCGCCAATTTCACCGATGCAGGCAGCTGATAATAAGGATGTATTACTACGGAGTCCACTAACTTTTTTGAGAGATAAACCTAAGAGCCTCAAAACAAAAAAAAGAAACGCAGATAAGGAATAGTTGGCCAAGGAGGATTACGAGGATGTTCGTTACAAAAGACGATCGTATTACAGCAAATCAGGCAATGGCAAGTATGGCATGTACAACACTAGGTGCAGGACTCTTAGTGATGCCAAGAGTACTTATTCAAGAGGTTGGTACACCTGATGCTTGGATGACTTTGCTGCTTAGTGGAGTGCTCGTTGTGCTTGCCTTAATATTATTTGTCAAATTATCAGAAAAATTCCCCAAGAAAACCCTTTATCAATATTCTTCAATAATTTTAGGAAGACCACTTGGTAATTTCGTATGCTTATTGTTTTGTTTATACTTAGTACTTACCTCTGCCTATGAACTTAGAATACTTGCTGAAGTCATTGTTTTTTACTTACTTGAGGGGACTCCTAAGTGGGCTATCGTCATACCGCTCATGTTAGTAAGCTATTACTTGCTATTAGGTGGAGTCAATGCATTGATGCGATTATTTCAAATTGTGCTTCCGATAACGCTTATCATTATTATTATTATATATGGTTTGAGTTTTTCGATGTTTGATATCCACAACTTGAAGCCAGTTTTGGGAGATGGAATTGCCCCAGTATTTAATGGACTTCATCATAGCTTCAATAGCTTTGAGGGATATGAGCTCGTTGCAATATATTATGTCCATTTGAATGAACCTAAAAAAGCCGTAAAATCCTTTGCTCTTGGCTTAGGATTGGTCGTAGTTATCTATATGGTTGCGTTAATTCTGATCATAGGCTCCCTTTCGTTGGAGGCAGGGATGCTGAGCACTTGGCCAACAATTGATCTTATGCGTAATTATGAGATAAAGGGGTTCTTTTTCGAGCGAGTTGAAATCTTGTTTATGGTTATTTGGGTGATGCAGTTATGTTGTGCATTTTCTAGCATGTACTATGGAGCATCACTAGCTCTTAGTCAAGTATTACGCTATAAAAAGCGACCTGTCATTTTGGGATTGTTGCCCGTATGTTACATATTTACTATGATACCTAGAAATATCAATGATATTACTCGACTTGGTAATGTGATTAGTTACTTTTGTATCATGATGTTTGTTATTGCTGTAATATTGTACATCGTGTACCTTATTAGAAAAAAGGTGATCGTGCATGCGTAATGTTATAAAAGTAATCATGAAGTTAGTAAGTACAATCCTCATACTGCTCTTAGTTAGCGGTTGCTGGAGTAGCCGTGAAATCGAAAATCTAAGCTTATATCTCGGTATTGCGTTAGATAAGGGGGAGAGCTCAGAGCAAGAAATACAAATTAACGAGGAGGGTGGCGATTTTCCCAATAAGCATTTATTAACTGTAACGGTTCAAATCGCTCCTCCACAATCTGTCAAAGCATCGAACGATTCAAATTCAAGTAAATTATATAACAACATTACACAAACTGGTGACTCCTTGCTTGAGATCCTTCGAGAATTTGCAATAAGACAGAATCGCCCTGTTATTGCTCATCATCTCAAAGTCGTTATCATTTCAAGTGAGTTAACGCAGGAACTGCATATGAATGAATATATTGATTTTATGTTAAAGGACAATGATATTCGTCCAAATTGCTTGATCTTCATTTCCACAGGTAAAGCTGTAGAAGTGTTGTCCTTTAATGAACCAGGTATAATACCAGCTACGTATATTAAAAACCTTTTGGATAATCATACAAGATCGAATCGCATACTACAATCTGTAACGTTAACAAATGTTAATACGTTTTTTCACACAAAGCAAAGCTTTATGTTACAGAATATTATAAGTACAGGTGATGAAATTAAATTTAGCGGTAGTGGAATTATTAAGGGAAGCACGGGGAAATGGGTAGGGTTTTTAACAGAGCAGGAGGTCAGTTCGATTAACTGGATTACTGACGATGTTAAAGGAGGACTTATTAAGAGCTATAACATGAATGACGAGGTGATTATCTTTGAATTAAAAGAAGCAAAGAGTAAAATTAAATCAATTGTGAAAAATGGACAAATTAGTTTTAAGGTCAGTATCAAAACAGAGGGAAGATTAGTAGAAAATTGGGATCTCAACAGATATGGCTCTGATCCTGATTATATAAATGAAGTCGAGCAGATATTCACTGAGACTTTGCATAATGAGCTTGAGCAAGTAATCAAGAAACTACAGGATACGTACAAAGTCGATGTCGCAAAATTCGGAGATATAATAAAGCAACAGCATCCTGACGTTTGGAAAAAAGTGAGTGATCAATGGGATGAGGAATTTAGTCAGTGCAATGTAGAGTTTGATATTAAGCTGGAAATTACGGACTTTGGTGCTTCTGCTCAATAATGAATACAAATGAACATCCATATAATGAAAACAAGGATATAAGCGATGACCTCGACATGTATCGTGTCACTTAAAAACGGAAAATGGATGGTATCAATTAACTAGACAATTAAAAAACCTTCAAGAATCTTCAAACCTATCCTAAGGTAGCGAAGATAATCTTGAAGGTTTTTATGTTGGCTATCAAAGTGTAGTGTTCACCGCGGCAACTACAAACTATGCTTATACTGTGCCGGTGTCATACCTGTGAGTGTTTTGAATTTACGATGGAAATGAGGGACACTTCCAAATCCACACGCTTCTGCAATCTGTGCAATATTTCGATCATTCAGCTGTAACATTTCTTTCGCCCGTATTACCCGTTTGGCAGTAACATAGTCGGTAACATTCATCCCTGTTAATCGCTTGAATACTCGTGAAAAATGAGCAGGCGAAATAGCAGCGTTTCGAGCAAGATCAGCTAATCCGAGAGCTTCTTCCAAATGTGAATCAATGTAAGTTAAAGTTTGCTCTAACCATTGTGGTAATATGGCTGCGTGCTGGCGTTGAAGCGGCTTCCCCCAAGTTTTCTCTGCATGGCGACTAAGTAATAATAAGATATGTTGAATATGCATTCTAATCGCTTGTCTGTATCCTATTGTTACCTCACTATACTCATGATGAACTTGCTCTATGAGATCAACGATCTGCTTGCGAAAAGGTTCTGGTACTGTAAACCGAAAAGATTGCTTTAATTGGGCGATTTCAAAAGGCTGCAAATAATGAAATCGCTCCCCAATAGATGATGTATCATGTACAAATGCTGCACTGAAATAAAAAGCAGTCGCTCGCTTTGGATCCTCCTGAGTAGGAAAAGAACGATGAATGGTGTTGCTAGGTATTAAAAATATATCGCCTGCTTCTGCATCATAAAAGGTATGATCAATAAAAAAAGTTCCACTTCCATCATAAACATACACAAATTCATACCAATCGTGGACATGATTAGGTAATTCAAATTGTTCGCTTTTAGAATCACGATATACATATTCAAAAGGAAATTCAGCCTCAAAGTTAAACGTTCTACGATATGGATTCATACTGACCTCCCAAATTTCTACATAAAAGTTACTAGCCTATACAACAGAATATCAATATAGAGTATAAATAAGCAAGTATTAGCTATATATCCATTCATATTTGTTGTCTATAATTAAGGGAATAGTATATGATTTTCGCGCACAAGAGAAGCTTTTTTTCGGGATGGTATGCAATTTGATCATAACTTAAAGGAGATTGAGTAGAGATGACGTCCACACGATTAGATAAAGAGGTACTAACTACAGAGCAAAGTCTAATGTATAACAAGATGAAACAATCACCGATTAAAGTGCTGCAAATTGGTGAAGGGAATTTTCTGAGAGGTTTTTTTGATTGGATGCTTTATGAAAGCAGAAAGCAAGGTTTATACGATGGAAGTATAGCAGTTGTACAGCCGCGTCCAACCGGTAAGCCTAATATCGAAGCGTTATCTGCTCAAGATGGGATATATACTTTAGTAACTCGGGGCTTAGAAAATAATGTTCCCACCGAACGAGTTGATCAGATTACTGTCTTCAGCACCGCATTTGATCCCTATGAGCATTGGGATAAGTTTATAGCACTTGCCGAACTACCTGAACTAAAAATAGTAGTCTCGAATACGACAGAAGCAGGCTTGACATATCGACCAGAGCAGTGGAAAGAGGGAGAACCAATTGCTTCTTATCCTGGCAAATTAACAGCATTGTTATATTATAGATTCAAAGCTTTTCAAGGAGATCCGGAGCGCGGCTTCATTTGTTTGCCATGTGAATTGCTAGAGCGTAACGGAGATACTTTACGTGAATGCATATTACGTTATTGTGAAGATTGGCAGCTACCTGCAGAGTTTCGAGATTGGATTGTTAATCATAATTTATTTCTTAATTCGCTTGTAGATCGAATTGTGACAGGATATCCGAAGCAAGAACAAGCAGATGCTTGGTTCGATGAGTGGGGATATCGTGATCCCATGCTTACAACAGCAGAGCCATATCATTTGTGGGCAATAGAGGGTGATCCTTCACTAGATCGTAATCTGCCGCTGGCCGCCGCTGGTTTGAATGTGTTATGGGTCGAAGACTTAAAGCCATTTCAAGTGCGTAAGGTAAGCATATTGAATGGAGCCCATACGTTTATGGCGCTATATGGTTTGTTACAAGGTGTACAAGAAGTACGGTTAGCGATGGAAGATTCACATATTAGTAAGCTAATTAAGCGAACGATTCAGACTGAAATTATCCCATCATTGCCTTATGATTCGGCCGACTTACAGCAATATGCCGAGCAGGTGTATGAGCGGTTTTTGAACCCGTTTATTCAGCATCGTTTAACGGATATCGCGATGAATAGTTTGAGTAAATTTAGAACGAGATTATTGCCAGCAATTCAATATTACTTGCAGAATGAGCAGTCGGCCCTACTACCTCAAGGGTTAGCTACAGTGTTTGCTGCATTAATCCGATACTATCAAGTTCAAAAAGTTGAAGCGGGCTTTCAAGGGGAATCATTTACTGGAGAATTCTATATTTTGCGTGATGATCCCGATTTATTAGATCAGATAGCTAACATCTGGAGCAGCTACAGTGACTTTTCAAGAGACTATTCGTCTATATCTTTACATCAAGCTGTAGCACAAATACTCCAACTAGAAGCGCTATGGGGCTTCAATATACATGTCAGCAATCCCAATTTGGCAGAGCAATTAACTGCTATTATGATGCGATGGGAGGAATCCAGCAATGAATGAGTGGATTAAATTACATGAAAAAGATACGGTAGCCATTGCACTTAAACCCTTCTCCAAAGGCGATAAACTTCAACTAGACGATAAATCATCGATCGAGTTACTTGATGATGTACCATTTGGGCATAAAATTGCGCTCAATTCCTTGCAGGAAGGAGAACATATTATTAAATTTGGTTATTCAATCGGAGTAGCGAAAACTGCCATTGCAGCTGGTCATTGGGTTCATACACAAAATATTAGCTCTGGCTTAAGTGGGATTTTGAGCTATGAATATACTCCAAATGTTGAAGCATTTGCTGAAGCAGCTATTGCGCAGCAGCAATCCCGAGATGCTTCTCGCCTTTTTCAAGGCTATGTCAGAGCGGATGGCGAGGTCGGTATTCGCAATGAAATATGGATTATTAACACGGTAGGCTGTATTAATAAAACATGTGAAATTGTCGCGCGTCGTGCGTCGGCATTATATGATGATCGAGTAGATGGCATCTATCATTTTGCACATCCTTATGGTTGCTCACAACTAGGCGATGATTTGAGCTACACACAAAAATTGCTAGCCTCTTTGGTACGACATCCGAATGCTGCTGGTATTTTAGTCATTGGTTTAGGCTGTGAAAATAATCAGATTGAGTTGTTCGAACAAGTTATTGGAGATTATGATCCTCGTCGTATTAAATTCTTAAAAGCGCAGCAGGCTGAGGACGAAATTGAAGAAGCGTTGTCATTAATGGAGGAATTGGTTGGATTTGCAGAAAGCTTTACAAGAGAACCTGTACCTATATCTCGCTTAAAGCTAGGCTTAAAATGCGGTGGTTCCGACGGTTTATCAGGTATAACTGCAAACCCTTTAGTAGGTAAAATGGCTGATCGATTAATTGCGGCGGGCGGTTCGGCTATATTAACCGAAGTGCCTGAAATGTTTGGTGCTGAAAAGATATTAATGGAACGATCAGTTAACGAAGAGGTATTTCAAGATGTCGTTGGACTGATTAACGAATTCAAACAGTATTTTATTCGTCATGGTCAAGAGATTTATGAAAATCCTTCTCCAGGTAATATTGCTGGTGGCATTAGTACACTAGAAGAAAAATCTTTAGGCTGTACACAAAAGGGCGGTCATGCCATTGTTACGGACGTTATTGGTTATGGCGATCGCGTACTACAAAATGGTTTAACTTTGCTTGAAGCACCAGGCAATGATCTTGTTTCGGTCACGGCGCTGAGTGCAGCAGGGGCACATATCGTATTGTTTACAACAGGTAGAGGAACACCATTCGGTGGACCAGTACCGACGGTGAAAATTTCTACAAACACCGAATTAGCTCAGCGTAAGAAAAACTGGATCGATTTTAATGCTGGACGTCTACTTGACGACATGTCAATGGAAGCGATAAGCGATGAATTTTGGGAACAGCTTATTGCAATTGCATCTGGGGAAATCCAGACACATAATGAGCGCAATGGATTTAAAGAAATTGCAATATTCAAAGATGGCGTGACGTTGTAGGCTAAGTTTGGCTTCGTAATGTATTCGATGTCGAATACACTACGAAGCCAGTCATCGTTATGAAAGTCTAATTTATGAACTACCCCCGTTTTCTAAACTGCAGGGGAGAGCAGCCAGTTGTATGCTTGAACAGTTTGTGAAAGTTTGCCACGGACTCCATACCAATGTGTTCAGCGATTTCGTTCATTTTCAAATTCGTTTCACGAAGTAAGCGTTGCGCCTCTCGCACTCTCACAAGTTGTACATATTGTGCAAAGCCGAAGCCAGTACAATGTTTGAATTTTCTGCTTAAGTAGTAGGGGCTAATGAAAAATTGAGCTGCAACGTCATGGAGGCGTAGTGCTTCAACATAATGGGTTCCTACATAAGTAGCAATTTCGAACATCGTTTGATGAACAGATGAGGGTTGAGCGTCATCTTTGGGCTGTTCATCTCGTGCTCGGAAAACTAGTAATAGTAGTTGACGCAATAATGATTCCAACATAATATCCCGACCGTTAGCTTGATCCTTTGCTTCCGAAAGTAACTCTTGAACAATATTTTCTCCTTTAAATTGCACTTGAGGAGGTAACGTTATAACCCCGCTGAGTGTAGCGAATGGGAAATCTGTTAGAAATGAATCGTTGAAGTTGATCACGAGTCTTTCATGATCGGGAACACCAGTATCGATCGTTCGATGCAATTCATGCTTGTCTACAAATACAAAACTTCCTTGCTTCACTCGGTATGTTCGATCGCGTATGAAATAATCGCGTTCACCAGCAAATAAATAGTACAGTTCATATTCATCATGCGAATGTTGATCTTGCATCGTAAAAAAGCCTTTCCGCTTTGTATGGTCGATCATCATTGATTTTTCACTATTATAGTAGATACTCATATCGACCTCCGTCTATTTAGCGCAAGATTTGCGACTTTTCATTGATTTGAGCAATTATTATAGACGATTATAACTCATTTTTGCATTATAGTAAAAGAGATCAATTACATTTATTTAAAGGAGAGCGTTTCCATATCAACAACTCATGACTGAAGTCATGAGCTTGTAACTGCCCGGAAGTGAGAACGGCTGCTAAGCCTCCTTCCTTAGGGTGGCGTTACATGGGGCAGGCTGACGACTACCCTATTGCATAGGTATACCTACACAACCACTTCAGCGATGTACTTTGTGCCTATGCGCTGAAGATTCATGGCGGCAATGCGATCATCATTGGATCGGTAACTACATCCCTTGCAGGAAAAGCGATGATTCTTCTTGTCTCGATTCGTTTTATCTCGATGATCACATGTTGGGCAAGTCTGTGACGTGTAACGAGGATCGACGGCTAACATCTTAGCTCCGCGGAGCATGGCTTTGTACTCAATCATCTTCCTCAGTTGAAAGAACGCCCATGAGACCGTCTCAAAGCGATCTTTCACGCGTACACGTTCTGTCGCTGTGCGAACACCCGTTAAGTCTTCAACAACAAATAAGGTAGACGATGCATACTGATGAACGAGTGCCTTTGAGATCCGATGGTTCACATCGGTCATCCAGCGGTTTTCTCGTTCGCCGATCCGCTTCAGCCTTCTGCGAGCAGAAGGGGTTTGGGCCTGTTGCAATGATTTGCGAAGATGCTTATACTGTGATCGCTTATCTTTTATTGGTCTGCCGTGGTAGAATGTGGTTTTCCCTGCGCTGTCATAGGTGGTTGCAACGAAGTTGATCCCTAGATCAATCCCGACAACGTGCTGGATCGATGAAAGTGTAACCGTTTCCACTTCTTTCGTCACAGAAATATGCACATACCACTTTCCGCGCCTTTCCATTAATTTGGCAGTGCCGAAGCGCCAAGAACCGTTAAAGTAGGCTTCCATTCCCTTGCTTTCATAGGGGACCTTGATTCGCCCTTCTAGGGTATTAATGGAGAACTCCTGCTTGCTTAGCGAATAGTCGCGATGCCATACAAGATCGTACTCGGATTTCTTAAAGCGGATCAATGTCCATGGATGTCCGTTACTACCCAATGACTTGTATCGTGCCACTACCATCTTAAGTACAGACTGAGCCATCTGTGAACGTAGATGGAACGTCGTGCGCAACTGGCGATAGAGCAGATGATGTAGAGCGAACACAGAACGTATCTTTGTCTCATGGACGGTCTGTGAAACAGAGTTACACGCTTGCTGATAAGCATTCACGGTTTGAAGCATCCGTCCCACCTGTTCGGTGGAGGGAAAAAGTTTTATTTTAGCTGTTACTGTAACGTTAATCTTCTCTTTCTCCATCAACTAGATCACCACCATTCACAAAAATAAGAGAAGTGTGCGAAACATCGGAACAAGTCTTATTCTCTAATTATACCAAACGTACGTTCGTAAGTATAGTGATTGAACATTCATTGTTACATAATCATTTGAAGGGAGGAAGTAAAGGGAATGTGACAAAAAACCTAGTGGTAGAGCACGTATAGTCCTCTTTCGACTGAAGTCATGAGTTTCCTTTACGAATTATATGAAAAAGAAATATGCACTTATTGGTACTGGTGGGCGAGCACAATTTTTTTATGGTTCTTTGGTAAGAGATTATGGTGAAACGTCCCAGCTCGTTGCATTTTGTGATACAAATCAAACAAGAATGGATTATGCGAATAAGCTACTTGTGGAAAACTACGGATACAAAGCAATTCCAACGTATAAAGCAGATGAATTTGAAAAAATGATTCAAGTAGAAAAGCCTGATACGATTATTGTAACAACGATGGATCGTACTCATCATACTTATATTATTAAAGCAATGGAGCTAGGCTGTGACGTTATAACGGAAAAACCAATGACAGTGGACGAGGAAAAATGCCAAGATATTATTGATGCAGTTAATAATACAGGCCAAAAGCTTCGTGTAGCTTTCAACTATCGTTATGCACCGCATAATACTAAACTTCGTGAATTGATTATGAATGATACTATTGGTGATGTACATTCTATACATTTTGAATGGTTACTTAATACAGAGCATGGTGCAGATTATTTCCGTCGCTGGCATAGAGATAAACGTAATAGTGGTGGAATGCTCGTACATAAATCGACGCATCATTTTGACTTGATTAACTTCTGGCTAGACACTCAGCCTCAAACGGTATTCGCCCAAGGATCATTGATGTTCTATGGCAAAGAAAATGCAGAAAAACGTGGAGTTACACAGTTTTATAATCGTGCTCGTGGTAGTGAAATTGCGAAAAATGACCCGTTTGCCCTTGATCTTGAGAAGAGTGAAGACTTAAAAGGACAATATGCAGATGCTGAGCATGAAGATGGATACTATCGTGATCAAAGTGTGTTTGGTGATGGTATTTCGATTGAAGATACACTAGGCTTACTAGTACGCTATAAAAATAAAGCAATATTAACATATTCGCTTAACTGCTATATGCCATGGGAAGGCTTCCAGGTCAATATTAATGGCTCAAAAGGCCGTATCGAAATGAAAATTGTAGAAAAATCCTATGTTAATTCTGGTGGCAAGAAAGAGGATGAAGGTGCACTTCAATCCAAAAGTATTAAAGTAATTCCAATGTTTGGCGAAGCATATGATGCAGAAATTGAAGAAGGTGTAGGCGGTCATGGTGGTGGTGATCCCATTCTGCTCAATGATTTATTTGGGGTACCAGAGGATGATCGATATCATCGTGCTGCATCACATGTTGATGGTGCAATGTCAATTCTTACTGGGGTTGCAGGTAACATTTCGATGAGAACGGGAATGCCTGTACAAGTGGATCAGCTTATTAAGTTCTAAAATGATATAGTATAGAAAATCAGTTAGAGGTGGATATATGTCGTATCGGTTTGACTTTGGTCCAGCAGGAGTAACAGTCGAAGGCTATCAAAAGGGTACGAATACTACATTATATGATTAAAACATAGGTTTCGGTTTTACTTCGAATCATAAAATA
>DXHF01000288.1 GCA_019113605.1 Candidatus Paenibacillus intestinavium | reverse complement strand
TCTATTGATATTTATGCGAAACCGTTATGAATGTTGTGCTCTCTTTTTCGTAAATGTTGGATATTGGCGCTGACTATGTTAAGCTTCAAATATAGTGTTTATGGTGTAATAGGAAAGGTTCGTTTACTATGAAAAGAAAATTTTCTGATCGTGCAAACTGGCGTAGAATTGTACGCAAAAGTTATTCATGTCTGTCACTCGATAACAAAGAGTTTCATGGATTACTTACCTTTTATCGGATACATGAGCTTCGAGATCCTTTGTATAAAGAATATGGTGAACATCGTTTATGTCTAGCTGATGAAGGTTATTTGTGGATGCAGCATTTTCCTAAAGGGGAGCATTTCGTCGTTACGACAATGTTCGATAAGCAGGGGAAGGTCGTTCAATGGTACATCGATGTGTGTAAAACGCAAGGATTAACGGAGCAACAGGTTCCTTGGTTTGATGATCTGTATCTTGATGTTGTCGTCTTGCCTAGTGGTGAAGTGTTTCTAATGGATGAGGATGAATTAGAGGAAGCGTTCAAAAGCGGAGATATTTCGTACAAGGACGTAGCCATGGCGAAAAAAACTGCGAATAGATTATTGTCCATGATTCGCAATGGAAAGTTTCGTTATTTTACACTTAGTATGAAGCATAAGCGTATCTATGACCAAGCGCGGGAATTGAGTGAATCGTGATATGAAAAAGAGACGTAAAAAAATTGGTTTTTTTCGTAAATGTTTTCGATTGTTGATAGTAGCTGTCACCGTCGTGTTTGTCTGGTGCATCTATTGCTACGGCTTACTGCTCTATGGACAACAAGATGCACCGCTCCAGCAGGCAGACACGGGTATCGTCTTAGGTGCAGCGCTTTGGAATAATGTTCCTAGTCCAGCACTACGAGAACGATTGGACGGGGCGTTGGCATTGTATGAAGCAGGAACGATTAACTATGTAATACTTAGTGGCGGGAAAGCATCGAACAATTCATTATTATCTGAAGCGGAAGGGATGCGCGACTATCTCGTAGCGGCAGGTGTTCCTGTCGAGAAACTATTGTTGGAGAAACAATCTACTGATACATATGAAAATCTATTATTTAGCTATGAGATTGCCAAGCAAAATGAACTGGATTCGTTCATAATCATTACGCATAATTACCATGGTGAGCGTGCAGCAGATATCGCTTCCTTTATACATATGGAAAATGTTCAGGTCAACGGCGTGAAAACAAAGGTACTTAATGAATCATATCATTATACAAGAGAAGTGTTAGCTTATTCCAAATGGCAAATGAATAAACTACTTTCACTGTTGAATATCTACATTTGAGTAAAATTCATGAATCTTCTAATATGTAAGAAATAGCTAGAATACACTGATACTACGTATAGCTTGCACAGCTTTTGATGAAAGAAAGGTGATGCTAGTAATGAGTAGTAAAGTTATTTCAGGTGAGCCTTACGTAAACACTCGTTCATCACGTCAAATTAATGTGGTGCTACGAAATCATGAGCCGCTACAAATGATAAGCGATACACATTTAATAGAAGAAAAACATGAAGCTGAAGAAAAAATGCAACAAGCACCTAATATTTATGCTGAATTTGAAGAACAATTAAATCAAATGATTGGCATGGATCAAGTGAAGCAAATCGTATATGAAATATTTGCCTTGTTACAAATTACGAAAATGCGCCAAGATGCAGGGTTAAATGGATCGGCTCAAGTGTATCATATGATATTCAAAGGTAATCCTGGTACTGGAAAGACGTCAATTGCTCGGATCGTTGCTAAGCTGTTTCAGAAGATGGGTGTCCTGTCAAAAGGGCATCTTATTGAAGTCGAACGTGCTGATCTCGTAGGTGAATATATTGGGCATACGGCACAAAAAACTCGAGATTTGGTGAAGAAGGCGATGGGTGGAGTATTATTCATCGATGAAGCCTATAGTCTTGCACGTGGCGGGGAAAAGGATTTCGGTAAGGAAGCGATCGATACGCTTGTGAAGCATATGGAGGATTCAAAAAATCAATTTATTCTTATTCTAGCAGGCTATCCCTATGAAATTGAACAATTTCTCATGACGAATCCTGGACTACCATCTAGATTTCCGATCATTATTGACTTTCCAGATTATACGGTAGATCAGCTTATGCAAATTGGTGAGCAAATGATTAAAGAAAGAGATTATTCATTATCACAGCATGCTTTATTCAAGCTTCGACAACTCGTAATGCAAGCGAAGCAAAGCGAAGAATTTTCATTCAGTAATGCTCGCTATGTTCGCAATTTGCTAGAAAAGGCGATCAGGCAGCATGCAGTTCGCTTAATGGGACAATATCCAAGGCACGCCCCTTCGAGAAATGAATTAATAAGTATTCGTTCTGAAGATATTAAGTTATAATAATGAAGGCACTTTTCGCATATTAAATGCGGAAGTGCCTAATTGAATGTAAGGGAGAAACTTTTGATGGAACAACAACGCAGTGACACATGGAAACAGCTTGAAGTATTAGTAGAACAAACTGAAGTAGAAATTAGAGATGCTTTTCTTGACATAGAACGTATAAGTGAAAAGAATCAATGGAAAGTTATCGAAGCATTTCAGAAATATAAAGTGAGTGATTTTCATTTTGCAGGCTCGACTGGCTACGGCTATAACGATCGAGGTCGTGAAGTATTAGACCTTGTCTATGCTGAAGTGTTTGGTGCAGAGCAGGCGTTGGTTCGTCCACATTTTGCATCAGGTACACATACGATTAGTTGTGCTTTAT
The DNA here is from genome assembly GCA_019113605.1 of Candidatus Paenibacillus intestinavium. GTDB lineage: Bacteria > Bacillota > Bacilli > Paenibacillales > Paenibacillaceae > Pristimantibacillus > Pristimantibacillus intestinavium. The sequence goes on along the minus strand of DXHF01000288.1, from coordinate 1,169 downwards.
TCGGTGTATTGCGTCCTGGTGATGAATTGCTGTATATAACGGGCACACCATACGATACATTGCATAAAGTGATCGGAAAAGATCGTGATGGCTCAGGCTCTCTAGCTGATTGGGGAATAACATACAAAGCGGTTGAACTATTAACAGATGGACAAGTAGATTGGACAACGGTTGAAGAAAGTATAACTTCTAGTACGAAAGTTATCGGTATTCAACGTTCGCGTGGTTACGATTGGAGAGCTTCTTTCAATATTGCACAAATTCAAGCGATGGTTACACGGATTCGTGACATTTCGCCGCATATCATTATTTTTGTAGATAACTGCTACGGTGAGTTTACCGAGCTACTAGAGCCAACTGAAGTTGGTGTTGATCTGATGGCAGGGTCATTAATTAAAAACCCAGGCGGAGGTATTGCTGAAACTGGTGGTTATATTGCAGGAAAGCAGCAATATGTTGAAGCGGCTTCGTATCGCCTAACAGCACCTGGTATTGGTGGTGAGGTTGGAGCAACGCTAGGAACACTACGTGGAATGTATCAAGGATTATTTCTTGCTTCACATCTCGTATCGCAAGCTATTAAAGGGAGTGTACTAGCCTCCGCGATATTTGAAAAGCTTGGCTTTGAGACAAAGCCGACATGGGAGGAAAAACGAACGGATCTTATTCAAGCGATCCGATTTGGACAAGCTGATCATTTAATTGCATTTGTGCAAGGAATTCAGCAAGCAGCAGCAGTCGATTCATATGTTACACCAGAGCCATGGGACATGCCTGGATATGAGCACGCTGTTATTATGGCGGCGGGTACATTTATCCAAGGAGGAAGTCTAGAATTGTCTGCCGATGCTCCAATTCGTGAACCTTATATTGCTTATATGCAAGGCGGGTTAACGTATGCTCATGTCAAATATGGACTGCTTACTTCTTTATCGAAAATGACCGATCAGGGCTTAATTGTAACGAAACCTTACACAGGTTGACATATTTATACTAGCTAGTTACAATGATGGTAAAAGTGGCTACAGGAAGGATGGTGCGATATGGCTGACGATATTCGTAGAAATATGGCCTTGTTCCCAATAGGTATTGTGATGAAGCTTACCGATCTAACGGCAAGACAAATTCGTTATTATGAACAGCATGAGCTGATTGTTCCTGCAAGGACT
>DXHF01000287.1 GCA_019113605.1 Candidatus Paenibacillus intestinavium | reverse complement strand
TCCTTATTAAGGATAGCTACCTCTTTCAAATGATGACCTTGAACAAGCTTTTGAATAACTAGCGAAATATCGTCTACAATATATTGCAATTGCGGATGCTGCTGTAACTCACTTATACTCCATGACTCTTTCTTCTCACTCATAATATCGAGGAGATACTTACAATATATTTTCATCTTACTCATTACAGAAAACTCACAAGCAAGCATGACCAACTCAACACGCTGCTCGATCGTTTCGGGACTTGCTATTAATTCTTCATACAACTTATATACACCTGGATGAACTTTACGAAGTTGTTTCCATACGGTGAGTTCAGGATGAATGCCTTCTTCTATAAGTACAAGATTAGCCCAATGATGTATCGAACCTAATATCTGGCTATAAGCATCCAACACATTACCAACCGATAAATTGCGTTTTGCCTGAAATAGCGTTTCCAGATAACCGCTAAACTCGCAAAGCTTCCGCTGATCACGCAGCTTATTGGGAAACTCAATAATTTGTTGCTTCATCTTTGCTAAATATTGTTGACTGTCCGCAATGATTTCTCCCGACATTAACCAATCCATTAAGTTATAACGATGTTGAGTAGTATTAGAATCTTGTAGTTCACGTGAATGTACCGTCCTGATAAAAATTCTCTCGTGATTGATTTCTAAGTGCTCGACCTTAGTGATATTTTCCTCTTTTGTTGATACGACTAGTAAATAGAATACATATTCATTGGTGTGGAAAGGAAATTTCTCCACATTATGCATAAGTACTAGCCCTTGCACATCTTTTCTTAATGAGTAAAGTTCAAGTAATTGTTTTTTTATAATTTCCACCATAGCCTCCGTATAGCTAATCATATAAAGATACGATATAATATGAACTTGCAGACAATACATTTGTTCGACAATTACATGTTGATTCCTGCTTTTTTTCGAAATATTTTGTCTTAAATAAGATTGATGAATTAAAAGTTGCTATTTATTGAAGCTATTATATGAGGAAGGAATGACAGAATGAAAAGTATCTTTTTCAAATCAGCAAAAATTAATGAGTTTCGACTTTGGGGGATGATTTTCACACTTGTAGGTATGGGTGTTATGATTCTTGGCACAGGAGGAATTTTACTATTTGGCAATGTAGGTAAAATTATCGCTGCATTTTTCTTAGTTATCGGTCTAATCGCTTTGCTAATAAGTGTTGCAATCTACTTCTGGGCTGGCATGATGTCTACAAGTGCAACGATGCTGCAATGTCCTGAATGTAACAAACAAACGAAAATGTTAGGCAAAACGGATCGATGTATGTTTTGCAAAACAATTCTCACACTTGATCCTGAGGCTGCAACTACAAATGCTACAAACCTTTCTGTGGAAACTACGAGTGAACAAGCTCGTTCATAGTTCACTGGATCAACTCTTACCATATAAATATTCTACATAAAGACAATAAAGGCTAGTCAATGATGATCCCATCACTGACTAGCCTTTGGTTTGTATGAATAGCATCTTCGCCGTCGATGCTACATTAGCATAATCATCGTGATCAACGCCCGCTCTTTATACGGTGTCTTCCCGGAAAGACTCATTTCTGGCGGTGGCCGTTAGGCCATATTAGTTTTGAACTTCCTCTTTGAACTTCCTATTCCAATAAAGGTTCAAAAAACGGGCTTTCAGAATCGAGCAGGTGAAGCGCTACTTGAGAAAGGTGGAAGCGCAAGTGTACGTAATTGGTACACGCGATCCTACAATGTTTCTGCAAGAAACATACATCGGAAGCTTATGCTATATCTTCCAAGTTCGCTTCAGATGCGACGTCGAATATGCTACGTTAGCGTAACCTTCATTATCAAAGCCCGATTTTTGAACTTCCTATTCAAATAATGACTTCTGTATGACCGGCCATATCTCAGGCTTCTGGAACGACCTCGCCCATGTCGCGACCCCCGCTAATTTATATTGATGGACAAGATCAACTCTACTCGCAATGGATAGCTCGTCCTCTAACCAAATTCGCTGAGTGACTCCTTCTTCCACATACTCAATATAATGTTGTCCACTGGCTTCATCCAATTGCGGCTTTAATGACTGCTCAGCAATTATCTCATCTGAACGTTTCATCCCAATCGCTTTGGAACTCACTTTCAATGAACCATCTTCCTGAATGGTCTCAGACCATATCCGTGTGTATAGTGGCATCGCTAATATTAACTTCTCAGGAGGGACTCCATCTTCATCAATAATTCGCGAAATAGACTTTTCAACCCAAGGAAGAGACGCTACCGAACCAGACTTTGGACTCGCCGCCCAGTGTTCGTCATATGCCATAACAATCATGTAATCAACGATTTTACCGAGTGCTTCACGGTCTAGAAATACCGACCACATTTCACTCGTAGATTTAGGTGTTACGTCAATAGAAACGACTAACCCTTGTTCATGCATAATTGGCGTTAACTCTTTAATAAATTGCACAAGATTTTCTTTATCTTTTGTATATACATTTTCAAAGTCAATATTAATACCTTCAAGCTGATATAGCTGAGCAAATGCAATTAACTGCTGAATCATAAAAAATCTCTTTTCAGCACTTGCGAGCACTTCACTCGTCTGATCCGGCTCAAATCCATTACTGAATAACGCCCAAACTTGATATCCACGTGCGTGAGCCCACTCTATATACTCATGGGTAGCTTTACCTTGAATCTTTCCAGTATCATCCACAAGTTCAAACCATGTTGGACTTACAACGTTAACACCTTCCATTGCCGGCATTTCCGCCAAGTTAGGTTGTCTATTATATATGGCTTCCCACGTTAAATTAATCTTTTGACCAGCCAAATCATGATCTATCCCTTTATATTCATCCACATCACTTGCATAAACGATCGGCGAGCCTTCTATAGTATGTGATGCTTTTACAAAGCCTTCAACACCATCTAATGTTTGAACGCGAAGCCAGCCTTCTTGTCGCTCCCACACCATAAGTTGTTGCCCTGATTCTATCACTTTATAATATGGGCTTTTAATCGTTGCAGATTCGCGTAAGTGAGTGCCCTTCTCATTAGTAATAGTCACCGTATCTACAGCGTCATTTCCCTTATAAACCATTACAATTCCCGTTGAAGCAGAGTATTCGATATGAAAACCATACAATTGCTCAATGATTTCTGATGGTATATAGACCGTATCATCAACTACATCTGCCGTTAAAGTTAACTCATATGATTTCTCATTCAAAAGCGCATTCAGTGATTCCGTTTCAAATCGTAACACTTTATCAACTGTTGTTAATACCAGTGTATTACTTTCTTGCTCATAATATATTGGTGAATCTATTAAAATCGTTTCTAGTAATGGTAATGGTAGCTTTACATGCTCATCTACAATAACAGCACCAGAAGCTTGCAACTTACCTTCATAATAGATAGGATGCTCAAATGGATAGGTTGTACTATTCTGCTCAAACGATGGGACAAGCTTTACATAACCGATCCAACATGTTGCAACCAATGCAATAACGAAAAATAGCCAGATAATACTATTAAAACGAAAACCTTTTTGCTTTTCCTTGTGAACTACTTGTCTAGGTTCCAATTTTTATCGCTCCTAATTAAAAACGTGCACAAGAGCGATGAATCGTATCGCTGTTCTGCACGTCAAATGAAATCTAATACTTAAGTTGAGTACTGCTACATTTTTGACAGAGACCGTATATCTCCATACGATGACCTTGAACAATAAACCCTGTACTTACCGAAGCTACACGTTCAACTTCGAGTAATGGAGGATGGATAAAATCTACGATTGACCCGCAACATTTGCAAATTGCATGATAGTGATCTGATAAATCCGCATCGAAACGACTAGAGTCGTCGCCATAAGTTAGTTCGCGTATTAAGCCCGCTTCTACGAATAAACGTAAGTTGTTATAAATAGTTGCAACACTCATGCTAGGATAAGTAGGTGATAATGCTTTGTATATATCATCAGCAGTAGGATGCGATTTCGTATCCATCAGAAAACTTAATATCGCGTGTCGCTGCGGGGTCATTCGAACGCCATTAGTTTTCAATTGTTCTAAAGCTAATTGTACGTTAGTAATCATTCCCCTCACGCCTTTCCTAATAAAATAATTATTAC
>DXHF01000286.1 GCA_019113605.1 Candidatus Paenibacillus intestinavium | reverse complement strand
TTGGAACTTCGGAAACTAAGTCTTTGTTATAAAACAAAGCATACGTTTCAACGGAACGCGGATATCCGTATAAAGTACCACCATACGTTACAGCATTAACAGCAATTTCTGAGTTAGCCTCTTTTGTTCCTTCTTCATAGAAGTCATTCGGCAATACTAAGCCTGCTTGAACTGCCTTGCCTAGATTATCATGCGGGAATAGTACAACGTCTGCACCTAATCCAGCAGGACCATCAGAAACCAGCTTATTAACTTGATCCCCTGCGCCAACTTCCTCAAACTTTACAGGTATACCATATTTCTCTGTAAATTCTTTTGCGATCGCTTCAACGAATGGTCGCTCCTCTATACTTTCCCATACAAGTAATGTCGCACCTTCTTCTGGAGTCAATTCTGGAGTTTCATCAGTTGCTGGGTCTTCTGCTGGGGCATTATTAGTTGTAGCTGGTTGAGCAGTTGGCGTATTAGCCGGTGCGTTACCTCCATTGTTACCACATGCAGTTACAAGTAACATAACCCCCAATAAACATAACGTAAGTATTTTTTTCATTTTTCTAGATCCCCTTCCATTTTTTGAACTTAATAACAAAATAAAACGCCTACCACTCGACACTGCACTCCATTATTAAGCTATAAAAGTCACTAATTCCTCATTAACTTTTATAATTACTCAATTTGTGCAAACGATTGTACAAACTTTAATAAAAAAATAAGAAAACATAACATTTTCTCATTTTTTTCGTTTGTACACTCACTCAGTCTAGTTGTAAGCGTTTTATATTGTGAATTCAATATACTATAAATTTCATTTTTGTTAAAACGATTGCACAGTTTATTTTCACCTGGTTTTACCTTGTTATCCCAACTTACCTGCCATTTACTCTCATTTCCTTACTATTTCATTAGTTGTGTAAATATTGTCAACATTGTACAGTAATTAATAGCCATCTAAGGATTGCATTAGTTTGCACATAAAGATATAGTTAAGAAATATGAAGGTTTTATGTAGGAAGGATCTGGATTATGGTCACAATAAAGGATATAGCTAAAGTAGCAGGTGTATCTCCCTCGACGGTTTCACGCGTCATTTCCAATCACTCTAGAATAAGTAAAGCAACAACAGTTAAAGTAAAAGCAATCATGGAAGAGATGGGATATCATCCTAATGTTATGGCGAAAAGCCTAGTTTCCAAAACAACTCGAACATTAGCTATTGTACTGCCACGACCTGCGGAGGAACTATTTCAAGACTTCTTCTTTGGTGAACTACTAAGGGGTATATTGGCACATTCAACTCGAGCTGGTTATGATATGTTACTTGCTGCAGCCACTTCACCTGCTGATGAAAGCGATACCATCGCAAGACTTGTGTTAGGTGGACGTGTTGATGGCGTTGTTTTGCTTTCTTCTAGACAAAACGACCCACTCGTCTCCATGCTAGCTAAGCATGATTTCCCCACTGTATTAATCGGACGTACTGAGGGACATGATAATATTATTACCGTCGATACTGACAATATATTAGCTTCATTCGATGCAACAACTCATCTCATTAACCAAGGTCATAAGAAAATAGGCTTTATTATTGGTATACCTAATCTTACAGTTTCTGTAGATCGACTTGCTGGATATCATAAAGCGATGGAAGAAGCTGGCTTAACAGTAAATCCTGAATGGATCGTTGATGCTGAGTTTTTACAGCAAAGTGGATTCCGTGCCATGTCGTTCATTATGGATATTGCTGATCGCCCTACTGCTTTAGTCGTAATTGATGATGTAACCGCTTTAGGTGTTATGCGCGGTCTGAAAGAATTAGACTATAACGTTCCCAATGATATTAGCCTTGTAAGCTTTAATAATATAGCAGTTTCAGAGCTAGCATCACCTGCCATTAGCTCTGTTGACATTGGTACTTACCAGCTTGGATATACCGCTTCACATTTGCTCATTCGCCGTATACAAGAAAATCTTAATACTGGAGCGCGAAATATTATTCCACATCGCTTAGTCGTTAGAGAATCTTCAATCAAAGACATTAATAAGAGGGGTTAACTGAGATGAATAAAAAAAAACCGTATTTAGTTGATGCAGTAATCGGTAATTCACGTATGCTCGCTACTCTTGGACGTACTGGTAAATTGTATCGGTTATGGTGGCCAAATATTGACACGCCTCAGCATGTAGATGCTATGCGTGTTGGTATTCAAATGGCAGGCGCTAATGTCGATTGGTTTGATGAAGCAAATAATGACTGGAATCATACTATTCATTATGCTAATCGTAGTAATGTGTTGCATATTAATGCTGTTAATGAATCTGCAGCACTTACTGTCAATAGCCGCCATTTTGCTGTTCCTGGAACTGATCTATTAGTGCGAGAATATGGATTTGTTAACACAAGTACCGAAGCTAAACAATTTACTTTTGTCGTTCATTCTTCCTTCATTATTAGTGAAAATGGTTTATATAATACAACAATGTTCAATAATTCGGCTGATACATTGATTCATTTCCGTCACCAATATTTCTTTGGAGTTTCTAGTGCAATCGTATGCGCAAAATATCAGGCAGGTCTTTCATGGGAAGATGTGCAATCAGGTCAATTAAACGGCTTGAACATTGATATGCGCCCAGATGGTGCATTGTCTTATGAACTTACTATAGCAGCTGGTGAAACGGTTATCGTCCCGATTTATGTTGCAGCAGGTAATAATGAACTAGAAGTTGTTGCTCTATTAGAACAAGCACGTAAAAAGACTAGCGAGCAATGGGCTGGCGAAACTAATGCATATTGGAATCAATATGTAAACACTGCAGTTCCTTGTCCAATTGAGGATGATGAAATTAAGGAGCTTTATGAACGTTCCATTCTAATGTTCAAGCTTATGTCTGATGAAAAGACCGGAACTATTATTGCTGCTCCTGAATTTGACGAAACATTTAGCCGTTGCGGCGGATATTCTTATTGTTGGGGTCGTGATGCGGCATTTATTACTACAGCGCTTGATAAAGTCGGCTTGAAAGAATTAACCGATGCCTTCTATGACTGGACTCTTTCCGCGCAATCTGCAGACGGATCATGGCAACAACGCCATTATCATGATGGTCAGCTAGCACCATCATGGGGCCTACAAATCGATGAAGGTGCATCCATTCTGTGGGGGATGTGGCAGCATTATTTAGTGAATGAGGATCTTGAATTTGCTAATCGTGTCTGGCCTGCAGTATTCAAGGGCGCTCAATTTCTAGAATCATTTATCGATCCAGCTACTGGATTGCCAAAACCAAGCGTTGATCTTTGGGAAGAACGTGAAGCTTCGCACACCTATTCCTCTGCCGCTGTATATGGCGGACTAACTGCTGCCGCTGGCTTTGCAAAGCTTGCTGGTGAGCAACAATTGCAGGAGCAGTGGAATCAAAGTGCAGCAGGTATTCAGGCCGGAATAGAAACTTATTGCTTTAACGATGAGTTACAAAGCTTCTATCGAGGTATTGATCTTAAAGTATCTGCTCAGAAATTCAATACAGATACCGCTACTGGAGCTGAAGGATATATTGTAGATCTTGATAAAGGCTACCAAAAACATGTTATGAAGCATGATCCAATCATTGATATTAGTTTGCTAGGTATTAGCGTTCCATTTAATGCTGTAGCTACAGATTCCGATCGTATGCGTGCTACTGCAGCTATAGTTGAAAAACAGCTTACTGTTGAAGGTGTAGGAGGTATTAAGCGTTACGAGGATGATCACTATATTGGTGGTAACCCGTGGATTTTAACGACACTTTGGTTAGCTCATTATCGTTTTGCAAACGGTGAAGCTGCTGCTGCACGTGAGCTTATGCAATGGGCGCTTAATCATCGTACTGAAACTGGTCTACTACCTGAGCAGGTTGATAAAAATACAGGTGAAACAGCTTGGGTAGTGCCACTTACGTGGTCACATGCGATGTTTATTCTTGCGGTGTTTATGCTTGCTGAAAGCAAATAATATTAGGGTAATTTGAACCTCTATTGGAAGAGGTAGTTCAAAATATTCACTATAAGAGCAGATAATATGTTGACTAGTTCAACTTCTTATCTGCTTTTTGGTTAATGTCATATTTAGTCGTGTGACTTTTGTTAATGACATTAACGCTATTAACCATTATGCTTAATATATTCACTCTAATAATCAGTTACGAAATTCGTGAATGGAACATTTTATGTTGAAAAAGCTTGACTTTATCATTCTTATTTGTAATAATTATAAATAAGGAATTGATCTAAGTTTATAATTAGGTGCATTAAGTATGAAATATCTATTATTCGTTTACAATGTTAATTGAGAACATTGGTATATGCTTCCGATGCTACTTTTCATTAACGAGTAGCTTATCGAGAAGACTATGAAAAGTTTTAGTTTATGCTTCCGAAGTATTTTTCTATACGAGGAAGTTATACTATGATGATCAGAAAAATTGTAGGAGGAATTATTATGAACACCATTCAAGAACAATTAAACCGCCAAATTGCTAACTGGAGCGTACTATATGTTAAGCTTCATAACTATCACTGGTATGTAAAAGGTACTCAATTTTTCACATTGCATGCCAAATTCCAAGAGCTTTATGAAGAAGCAACGCTGCATGTCGATGAAATAGCTGAGCGTTTGTTAGCTGTGAAAGGTCAACCCCTTGCAAAAATGGTA
>DXHF01000285.1 GCA_019113605.1 Candidatus Paenibacillus intestinavium | reverse complement strand
ATAGAGAGACGTAAAAGGTAATCAGTTATTGATTCATTGGCTGCACGATTTTTTCTTGACGATTTCAAGAATATATCATTGAGGTATCTATCTAATTGATCAATTTTTACATCGTCATTCTGCCGACTGTCGCTAAGTTCTTGCTTCAACCCATCCAATTGTAGAAATGTTTTTTTTTGCTGTTTAGCCAAGTCATCCAATCTTGCATTAAATTCTTGAAGATACCTTGTCCATTTTTTTTGTGCCTCGATAACTTCATCACCAAAAACTAATCGACTAAGATTATCGTAATAATCAAATTTCCCCCTTTCAACTTGACCACTCTCATTTAAAGCGAACCTATAGGCTGCTTCAGAGTCAAAAAAGTTATACCGATGATAAAGACTGTTTAATTCAGAGGATTGTCTGCCGACCGGTAAGCCATACTACTTTTGAGCCAACATTTTATAAAAGGAATTGGGTTTCCCTGGCTGGAAGTGTATTGTATTGCTTGAATCAGTAATACAACTTACTTTAAGCAACTCAAATGAATCACTTATATCATCACCAAATTCTGAACACCTGTTAATTTCGTTTGTTAAGGCTAGTTCAATCGCTTCCATAACAGATGTTTTTCCTGATCCGTTTGGTCCGTGTAGTAGATTAACCCGTGATGGATATAGTGGTTCTGAAGAATCAAAACAATGTGCTCGAAAGCCATTCAGTGATACTACTCCAATCTGCTCAATAACTGCGTCATATTCTATATCCTGACGAGTCCTACGAGGTGCTGTAATATTATTAGGCGTAAAAATAGCTTGTCCATCTAAATAATCTAGTACATTCCGTTGAGCAAATGTCTCTGTTAAGCAACCCGTTAATCCAGCGTTCATTAATTCATCGTTCCACTCTTGCATAGGATCTATGTGAACGTTTTCTTGATTAGATGAGCTCTTCAGCCAAGATTTATCTAACCATTGAAGTGCATCTTTTGCAGTCATTACAAACTTTCTTGCATAATCAGCATTATTTTCAATTAATTGCAGAATACCTGAATCACTAAACTGATCGTAGGATTCGACAATGATAATCAAATAAAGATTCCAGCGAAGGTCGCTCTTATGACCGAAAAATTTTTCTGACAATAGTTTTGCTTGAAAGTCATGAAAATACTTCATATCAGTATCTGAAATCATTTTCTTTAGAGCAGAATTAGAAACCTCAACAAAGATGTACTCTGAAATAACATCTCCTTTAAGGAAATCTTCTTTTCTCTTCATCTTATATACCTTAAACAAATCCAGTTGGAATGTAAAAAGCTCACTTTCAATATCAGTCCCATACCCTAACTGTTCTACCAAATCCCCTAGTCGCATAATAATCCCCCTATATATACTATTCTTTTATCGAACTTATAGCCCTGGTAAGCGTAGCCTTATCTATTCTTGTTTGACTTAAATCAAAATAAGTATATTCATCCAATTCATCAGGACGATAATAAACAATAAGTCTACTATGAAAATAAGAATGTAGCTGTTGAGTAATCTTTTGAACCTGCTCCTCAACATCAAAGGGATTAGTATAGGCTGAAATAATGCAAATTATGGAGTTAAAAGGATTCAATTTATCAAGTGGAATATCTTTTGGATACACATTCCCAGACATGTTAGTCACCTCTGCTGATTCCGGATCTATGTATAATCGATGATTATTTTCCAATTCCTTAAACTCTTGCGGAAGTCTCTGCCTTTGAAGCAAAGTTACTAATCGTTTATATTGACTGGCTTTGCTTCTCCTTTTGATGTCTGCTTCCAAATCGGAACCAAACATCATTCGTGTGACTAACTCATCATCTTCGGTCCTCAGTTCACCTGTTAAAAAGTGACCAAAACACAGACCAAAAAAGGCATCACAATCATGAGGATCAGCGTATAGAGGGAAATCATAGTCTTCTCCAAAACTATCAACCAAGTCTTGAATCGAATATGAAGTACTGCACATTGCAGGTATCCATTGATTAATAGATTCATCGAAACTATAGCATGAATGAGTTATTGGTTCATTGTGTGCAGTTAGAGTATGGGAGCTTCCTATTTGAAAATTTTTATTAATATCAAACCATTTGCAATGTTCCTCCCTATGGCTATACCAAATTTCTGTATGCCTATGTAATGCATAAAAAGTACCTTTATCAAGATTTCTAACTCTTAGATCTTTTTTTGCAACAGTGCCGTCATTTGATTTTTTGTAAAAAGCCGACCAAGGCTTATTAAAATGTATCTCATCAATGAAAGTTTCAGCAGACCAATTTAACGTTATTAGCCTGATGTCCCTACCTGCATTTTGTTCGAAAAGACCATTTCTAAATGCCCGAAACCCCGGATGCCTTGGATCAGGATTCAACTGAGCATGAAAAACAGTTAGTTGTTTTCCCTGTGTCTTATCTAAAAATTGTTGCGGATTAATATCAAGTGCATCCGAACATATTAAGGAGAGAAAGCGATTCTGATCATCTTTTCCTCCTGATAGGTCAAATATATAGATAATTTCCCCTTTACATAATCCAGGCACCTCGTAGTCATTCCATTTTTCTGACATAGGAACTGTTTTGAACTGAGGAAGAATACATAGAGTTTCATCATCAACTAAAAACAGATAAACAAGTACATCAACAAAACTTCGATTTGAAAGTCTAGTGTATGCATCCCGTATAACTACAGTACGACCTGTACTTTCCCATTCATTCATCTTTTCAGCAAAATGATGTAAAGAATAGCCTTCCATACTTAAGCACCACAACGCACCTTTTCCAGGCCAAAGGGTAGGCTCATGAATAATTTTATTTAACATCTCATCTGGAAATGAATATTCCGGAGTAAGTACAACGTCAGCTCGTGTTTCTTTCGCCAATTTTATAAAAGACTCGGCCTTCTGTAGATGAACAGCAGATTCTGAATAAACACCACGATGTGTATCCGCAATAGGCTTACCTTTGCATTGCCATTGAAGTATTTGCACTGGAGTTGTGTCAGAAAGACAAACTTGAAGACCAGAATGTTCTGGAATAAGGCTTGAAACGTTAATAAATTCGGTCATGTCACACCCCCGGCTGATTTATAGAACCTAACAATATTTTACATGACCAGATGTTTCCTGTAAATTAAGTTTGTACTAATACGAAGTTTTTTGTCTAAAAAGAGAAATCAAAGTTATTTCTAGAGACTCCAGCAAATCCATTCTGTCTAGATATCTGTAAATTTCTTCAAGGTACAAGAAAATTACATGATGTTGAAGTCGTACATAACGAATAAAACCTGCCTCTGTCTTCCCTGTATAATATAGCAACCATTTTTTTTGACTTTCCATAATGATTCCATTAATTAAAGCAGTACCAACTTGCCACAAGTCATTTCGATCCATCTCAATGATAACGGATTTATTTTTTATTGTTAACATTATAAGTTACCTCCTACAACATTCATACAGTTCTCTTATCATGTATACTTTAAACTCCACGGTATTTAGAATCATTAGATAAAATTTTGAATGCTCGGTAACATACGTTTGTTTTTAAAGTGGTTACCCACTCCTCTGACACAGAGGGTGTAGGATTTTGATATTGCATAATTGGAGCTTTCAGAATTCTGAAATGTTTATGTTGTTTATGTTGACAAATTTTCATAAAAAAAGAATTGACTGTACACTTAAGTTCACAAAGCCACCAACATGCACTGCAAATTAAATCGAATGATTGCATTCGTTCTTTATGGTATTGACCAACTGTATCTATTAAAACTGCTTAAGCTTAATAAACATGATTTTAGAAATTCCGTTTGTCTATTCATCTTTAAGCTAATGTATTATGAAATTGATTCAGCTATTTAAAATTTTTATATAATTTCAGCCTAAAGACACCATGGAATCCACCAAAACATCTTGATAGATCTCACAGTGTCACATACACACTATCATCTTTTGTATAAAATATTATATTCTCTTTATAAATCGCTCAATTCATCTACCTATTTTTAAAAGGCAGAATATCTCGAATCAGCATTTCATCAAAGGCTTGTCTAACTGATTTTCAGTAAGTTAATCGTTTTTCAGTATACTCAGCATGATTTCTATATCCTTCATAATCGCTTATTCGCTTCGATTCAGCTTCGCCGTTCATTGTTAAAAGATTTGGACCATGGTTGGCGACCATAAAAGCAAGTTCTGGTCTCTACTCTATCAGTGATGAACCATCAAGTTAATTATATTTTTGCCTTGTTTCAGCAACCCATTCTGGAAGTTTGTTAGTCAATGTCATATTATGCTTCAACTTATTACCTGCCATTTGATTGGTTGCCTTACTGAAATCCACACTACTAATAAGATCATGAATGTACGGAACAACATTAGGCTGTGAAGTAGTGTAAGCATTTACTGATTTTTCAAGTAGTATACTATCTAGCCCCCACTCCGAAGAAAAATCATTCACTGCATTCTGTAGCTTGCTTACTTTCCACAGTTCAAATGCTTCATCAAAATTCAAACTGCTTGATAATTTGCCAGGCACAAGCTCAGTATCCACAAATTCTTTCAATAACTGTGCTTGCTCATATTCCCCCATATTACTTAACTCTTGAATTTGTTCATAAATAATACGAAGTGTTTCTTTATCCACCGTTTGAACACCATATGGTGAGGTGACTTTTGAACCGATTAAACTAAGGATATGGTTAGCATCAATGACTTGTGTCCCCGCTAACTTCGTTTTTCCCACAAGCGTATTAACAGGTGTGGGCGGAGGTGTAGGTCCTGTTTGCCAAGTTAAGTTTTTATACGCACCGACATATTGCAGCCAAGTATGCTCATCAATCCCAAAAGAAGTGTCATCCCACTTAAATTCATAATATTGTTCGACCAAATTTAACTGTTCGGCAGTATCCTTAAATGCAAGTATAAATGCTTCCTTTTTCTTTTCATCATTTTCAATGGTCTGCCAGTCTGTAGGGTCAGGTAAAGTCGGAATCATTTCAGCAACTTTTATCTCTAGCTTTTGTACAGCAGTTTTATAAGTATCAACGATTGCCTTACTACTCTTTCCACCACTACCATATAGCCTTAAAGCCTCATTGACTATTTCTTCGGTGATCCGTGGATATTGGAAGTTTATGATCGTTCCGAACTCTTTAGTAGACCCGAATATACGGTTTGTTCGTGAGTAGGCTTGAATCAAACCTTGAAGTTCAAGAGACCGGTCAACATAAAGTGTGTTAAGCCGCTTAGAATCATAACCTGTCAGTAGTTGGTCTGCCACAATCACAAGGTCTATGTTCTTAGCATTTCGTCCACTGCCGCCCCGTGTGGCACGTTCCACGATATCTTCAAAATAAGCATCCTCACCATGCTTTTTATCACCAGCCACAAAAGTAATACCAGTAAAAACAGCGTAGTCCTTAAACATAGTTTTTACTATTTTAGGGTCTAGTGGTGTAGGATCATTTTCATTACCAAAACTAAAGGTCATAGCGATATTTAGTGTTTCTCCACGCTCTATTAGTTGTTTCTTAAATTCATCATAATAAGCCATTACTCGATTTTTATAGGCAACTGTCAAAATCGCATTAAATTCCCTGTCTTGTGATTGTGATTCCCAATTTTCCAGAATTTCTTCTACTACACGAGGAATATGTGTTTCATCTTGATATATAAGTACTTTATTTTTCTTCGCTTGCTTTTCAACATCAACTTCTGACAAAGCTTGAACTTGACGTTCAATATCTCTTTCTGGTGTCTCTGGCTGCTCTTCTTTCATTTTCTCGATAAGCTGTTCTCTTAAATCGTCATAACTCTTGAATTCACCAGTATTGATATAGTCAACGTGAAAACCTAGTACGTTTTTATCTGCAATCGCTTCATCTATTGTATACTGATGTAAATTAGGTCCAAATAACTTTTCCGTCGTATTAATGACTTCGCTTTTTTCATCGACCTTTCCTTTGATCTTATTTTCATCAAACAACGGTGTGCCCGTAAAACCATAGAAGAGTCCATTTTTCTTGAAGTATTGCTTAATGTTCCCCATCATCTGTCCCATTGTCGTACGGTGTGCTTCATCAATAATAAAAACGATTTTCTTATCTGCTAAACTGGCATCGTGAGCCTCTTCTAGTTCCTTCACTAAAAAATTCAGTTTAAATGTTGTTGTCACCACAATGCCGTTTTTAGCTGATTTGAGAATCTTTTTTAGCTGGTAGGTGTGTTGCGTATCATCAACGGAAACAGGCTCATAAGCTGCATATGCTTTGAAGTTCTCGCTCGTCCGATTGTCTAGTTCACGCCGATCAACAAGAAAAATGACTTTATCAAATCCTGCTCTAGTCGATAAAAACAAAGCTGTTTTGAAGCTAGTTATCGTCTTTCCTGAACCAGTCGTATGCCATACAAAACCACCATGAGGTATTTTTTTATCGTTGTCCCATCCAAAGGCTGCACCTTCAACCGCTTGTAGGGCATGGATTTGATAAGGACGCATAAGCATATGTCGTCTGTTTTCTTCCTCACGCGCTTCATCGATAACTAAATAATCTCCAACTATCTGATGCGCCATCGGAATCATTAGAAACTGTCCAATCACTTTTTCCCAGTCGTTCACAACATTGTTTTTATTATCCGCCCAATGGAAAACGAAACTTGGATTAAAGTCTTCATATGTTTTCGGTGTAGCAAAATAACGAGTAGCGATTTCAGAAGTTATGACCATCATTTGCGAAAATGCCATGAAGTTATTACTATATTCACCGTCACGATAGTAGCGCATAAACTGTCCAAATGCCTCATCTAGTGTTTTATCTGCCCGTTTTTGTTCAATATTGATAAGTGGTAAGCCGTTAATCAGTAAGACAATATCAAATCGGTTATTGTTTGATGATTGTACTTCTCTAGCAATACGATAACTAGAATCACCACCACTCACTTCTGCTTTTTTGAAAATCGTCAAGGTAATTTGTTTTCTCGTAATATTTGGAATGTCATCACGGTAAATCCCGTCAATCTTGCCTTTTGATTCTTCAATGGCTAGTATCTTTGCAGCTTCATAACTGTTGCTGATTTGATGTACTTTAGCCATCACTTGACTGAACTCACTATCCGTCAATCCCACCCCTTCAAGTTGGTCAGCATTGATACGGTTGAGTTCGTTACGCCAATGATTAATCAGGTCAGTAACAGTTACTTTTTGCTTATTTCCGTTTAGAAAGTCCGGGGCTTCCCACTTAAACTTTTGCAGTTCTTTGACAAAGTTATGCTGAAAAGTTTTCTCTGACGCATTTTTTGTTATATTGCTCATGAGTTATTTCCCCGTTCTAAACAAACATCTCATTTAGGTATGCTTGTTTAATATTTTGTAATTTTTCCAGCTTACGCTGATGAAGGGTGATGAGGTTGTCGAGGTTGACAAAGAACCTCCCAATTTTTTTCTGCTCTTCAATTTTAGGAAGAGTTATTGGAAGTATTTTCACTAATTCAGCATTATAACTTTGTTGTTTTGTTCCTTGTGTGTAGTTAATCCCATACTCCTCACCAACTTTTCGATACCATTGAAAAAGAAATCTTGTATCTAGCACATTCAATTGTGGAAACAGAGCCATACATGATTGATTTAAGGTTGTATCAATATCAAGTATAGCGCAGTTTCCACGTGTTCCCGCAGCCTCCAGACCAGTAATTGCCATTACAAAAGTACCCTTAGGAACAATTCTTAAATTAGCATCTTTTTGACCTGTTTCGGTAATTTTTTCTATCGTCTCTGTTACAACTCCACGGTTTAATTCGCCACTAGATAACCAATTAATATCACCGTTCCAATTGTCATCATTAAAACGTGATGGTGTCTGTCCGTTATACATCTTTTCAAGGACATCCCCCAACCTTCGCTGTTCCCAAGCGTCAGTAAACCCAGCAAATCTTCGTTTTGGCACTCGCTCACCTTCAGCGGGAAACATTTCAGTAAGATAAGCAGATTTTAATGCTTTCGCCTTTTCTAACTTACGCTGATGAAGGGTGATGAGGTTGTCGAGTTGAGTGAAGAAATCTCCAATTTTCTTTTGTTCTTCAAGCAAAGGAAGACTGATTCTTGTCTCTAAAATGTTTTTGTTATATAGCCTTTTAATAGTACTTCCTTCAAGTCCTTGCCACTTCACGATTGAGTAAAAATGTTTTAGAAATGAATTATCAAGTCTTTCATCATGGTTTAACCAAACTATATTAGAGTCTTGAAAATATTCGTCTTTCCCTGTGTACTCAACAGTTCGGCCAATACTTCCAGAGGCTGAAATCAAAATATCGCCAACTTCTGGATAGGGATACTTAGCTCTATATTCCTCAAATAACTCTTGAGAAATAAACGCGTCAGGACCACCACCAAATGTTCCAATTTTATAAAACGGAACTTCTCCAGACGTAGCAGTTTGTTCCTTGAAAATGCGCTTATTCATGGCAACTGAACCTAACTCCCCCAACCTACGCTGTTCCCAACCGTGAGTGTTTTGGAACTCCTTAAATCGCCTTTTTGGTATTAACTTTGTCTGTTCAGTCATTATCTCACCACCAATTCACTCATCAATGATTCGAACATTGATTCCAAGTCACGACTTTCCTCGTCGAGAGCTGACAACGTATCGGCATAGCGATTGTGCAACATTTGTAACGTGTTTAGTTCTGCTTTTAGCTGCTTCTCGGCCAAACCAACTATAGTATCCACTGTGTTGCCGAACCATTTTTCATACATCAGGTGGTCAACTTCTTCGTTTGTCAAAGTCAAGATACGCTCTTGCACGGTTTCTTTTAGCGCTTTTTCTTCGGCTTTTGTGGTTTTACCCAGTATTGATTTATCGGCAATTAACTCCTCAACTTTTTTCAGTAGTATATATTCAACCGTTCCCTTGTTTGCCTTTTTTATCTCAGCCTTGATTGATTTGTTTTCGAAAGCCTCGCCAGCTTCATTCAAGATTTCTCCTAAAGCATTGGCTTCATCGCTGTCTTCAACTTTCGCTGCCTCCACCAATTCTGAAAGCTCATTTTCAATTTCTTGGATGCGTATTTTCTTGGATTCGATTTCTTTAAGCTCATCACTGTATAAATATTTTGCTATCAACTCATTCGGTACGATAATACCAACCCAGCCATCTTGCTCTTCACGTTTCTTATCGCCAGTACCTTTCGTTACCATATTGGGTTCACGAGTACATCCTGCCGTATAGAAATCACTCAATGCGATGATTTCCGTATCATGTAACAGCGCATTCTTCCAAATCTCCGCTACAACCTGATACCCATCATAAATATCAATATAGTTGAACTCCGCCAAAATCGTCTTAATTTCAACAAGCATTTCATCCATTAGCTGATTCAAATCGCAGTTGTTGTCTACAATTCGTAGAATTGCCCAATATTTATCAACATATAATTTCGCTTTACTTTCAATTTCTCTTGATTTTCCAACAATACGTGGGTCACTTAATATTTCCCTAGACATTACCTCAACTGGTTTCGAAAGTTCAACATAACCGTTGCGGATTTCCTTTAAAGATTGAGCTAAAATATTTGGCACGGTAGACTGTAAAACCTTTAAGTCTTCAACGTTCTGTATAGGAATCCCACCAAGTAAGTGAGCATCTACATCTTGAGGGATTTCTGCATCAATTGCTTCGACATAGCGAGGAATGTTCATGTTGTATTGATTTTCAAGAATTTCTCCACGTTTCGCCAAGTAGCTATAACCCTTCTCTTCTCTACGCTCAACATATGTATCCACAATTTTTGCGATGTCTTTTTCTTGTAAAACATTTTGCTTGCCAACTTTAATAAAGCTATGAGAAGCGTCAATAATTAAGACAGGATCATCTATTTTACGACTCTTCTTCAAAATCATCACGGCCACTGGAATACCTGTATTGGTGAACAGGCTACTCGGCAAGCCAATGATACTATCAATGTAGTTTTTCTCTAACAACCGTTCACGAATATCTCCCTCAGCTCCACCACGGAATAGCACACCGTGAGGTAAAACAATCGCCATCGTACCATTTTGACCTAAGTGAAATAATCCATGTAAAAGAAAAGCGAAATCCCCTTTAGAATCCGGTGGCAATGCCCCGGCAATTTCAAAACGAGGATCACTAACTTTTAATCCTGCTTTGTTCCAACCTTTTACGGAATAAGGTGGATTCATAACGACTGCATCAAACTGTACACCTTCATTCGGACGTTCTGGGTCTTCGGGCCAATCATGCGAAAGCGTGTCCCCATTTTTAATCGTCATTTTTTCTGGACGAACACCATGAAGTAATAGATTCATACGAGTCAAATTATAGGTAGCTGTATTCTTTTCTTGCCCGTAATAGCTCAAATCCTTTTGAACTTCTTTACCTAAATGCTTCTTAACCGTCAAAAGTAGCGAACCAGAACCAACAGTGGGGTCATAAATCGTCTTAACATCAGACATTTTTGCTACAATTTGTGCCATAACTTCACTAACTTGTTGGGGCGTGTAGAACTCCCCTGCCTTTTTCCCTGACTCCATTGCAAACTGACCAATAAGATACTCATACGCATCACCTAATACATCGCCTTTTTGCAATGCTACCATGTTCAAGTCTGCAAACAGCATAATTAGAGACTTAATGTTTTTACTACGTTCGTTTAGATTGCTACCTAAAGCAGTATCCGTTAAATCAAGTGTAGAACTTGAAAACAACCCTTTAAATTCATTTGAATCACTAGATACAGCAATCGTACGTTCGAAATTATTCAAGCTGTCCGTAACCTTTTGAACTTCAAAATCTCCTGTGTTAATGTCTTTTAACCACGTCTGATAGAGATACTCTGGCGAAACATAATAGCCAAGTGCAACTTGAATCATTTTATCTAGCTCTACACCGTATTCTTCTTTTGCCATAGTATATTCTTCAACTAATTCAGATTCAGTCATTTGTCCTAAACCACTGCTCATTTTGAATGTCTCTAACGTTTTATCACTCAAAAATTTATAGAACATCAAACCAAGCATATAATCTTTGTAACGACTGGCATCCATGGAACCACGTAATTCATTTGCCCCGTCCCATAATCTACGTTTTATTTCCTCTGATGTAATCACTTTATGTCCTCCATTGATTTCTTTTTTTGTTTAATCATAGAACGCTCACGCATCCATGGTCCCGGCATTCTTGTAATTCGTAACTAAATCTTATCTAAAAAGCGTTTAATATCCGATTTATTATTTTGCATTCTCGATTGTAAAGGCCTGCAACACAGCTTTTCTAATCGAATTTCTGATCGATTCTGGCCAGATCACTGTATTCGTATGTTCAACAACAAGATTATCATCATGAAAAGCTATAAAGTGAAAAGGAATGACTTTCTGTTCGGCAAACGCCGCTGCATTGTACCTCTGTACTTCATCCTTCAGTTCAAATATAAAAGGCAACTGTAATGGATCATCTTCTCTATCATAGTTCAAAAAGTTAAATACAAACCGAAAATCAGCTGCAACTTCGACCTCAAGCCCCCATTTTGAGTTGCGAATCGATTCCAGTTCAATATCTTCATCAAGCAAACAAAATAATTCAAGTTCACCATCACGATTTGTCTGATGGAGTAATTGCCCTCCAGCTATAAAATAAGCATATAGTTGGAAGTTTCCTAGTCTCTCAATAATACTTGAATCTTCAATATTCATTACTGGATCGACATCTATGTTCACCATTCTTTGTGGCAGGTTTAATGCATCAAACAATTCCGTTTCTATCCAGGACATTACAGTAAGCCTCCTAAACAAAATAGTCTTTTAGACTTATTCCACAAACATGCACAAAACACCTTCATTCGACATCATTTACCACCATCGCATACTATGTTCCTGCCGCTTATTTGTCAGTAAACATATGTCTTCCATTCATTACTTATCAGCATCAGAGAATGACCTTGCTGATTGAGCTCTCATTCCAAGAATCCTATGACCTGCGACGCATATAGAAAGGTACAGTATCACTCCCACCATATAGTATACATAGGCATCTTCTAGAAATCTTATGAGCACTAATAACATTGACGTAAAGCTAAAGATCTCAATTCTATATTATTAATCTGAATAGAAATAAACGATAGCTAATTCGATTGCTCAGTTTTCTATTTTCATTAAAATACTAGAATTTAATTAAATTATTTACAGGAGATGATCACATGTCCCACAATATCGAATCCATGTTCTACACACGCACAGCACCTTGGCACGGTTTAGGCAATCGTGTAGAACACGCATTAACTTCACAAGATGCCCTAACAGCAGCAGGTCTAGATTGGAATGTCATCCAAAAACCGATTCAAACTGAAGATCAAATTACCATACCTGGCTACAAAGCCAATATCCGAGACACAGATCAGCGAGTACTCGGTGTCGTTACTGATCGCTACAAGGTTGTCCAGAACCATGAAGCCTTTGCTTTCACTGATGAATTACTTGGTGAAGGTGTACGTTACGAAACCGCTGGGAGCATCCTGAACGGTAAGAAGGTATGGCTTTTAGCGAAGCTACCCGACAACTACATTATTGCAGGAGATCGTATCAATCCTTACCTGGTCTTTTCCAATAGTCATGATGGCAGCGGAAGTATTAAAATCGCTATGACTCCCATTCGAGTAGTATGTCAGAACACGTTGAACTTAGCTTTGAACAACGCTAAACGTATGTGGACGACCATTCATACAGGTAATGTAAAATCAAAGCTAGATGAAGCTAAGAAAACATTATTGCTTGCAGAATACTATATGGACAAGCTCGGCGCTGAAGTAGACAGATTGAACAAAATCAAAATACCTGATTACAAAGTGTTAGAATACATCGAGCTTCTACTTCCATTACCAGACAACGCTTCTAACCTACAAACGAAAAACATTCAACAACTACGTACCGATATGCAGCATCGTTATTTTGATGCACCAGATTTATCCCATGTTGGTAAGAACGCTTATCGCTTTATTAATGCCGTATCTGACTTTGCAACCCATGCCAAACCGCTTCGTGAAACATCATCCTATAAGGAAAACCTATTTATGCGAACAATGGAGGGTAACCCATTGATCGACAAAGCTCATGAATTAGTCATAGCCTCTGCCTAATGTAAACAGGCAGAGGCTATTTTATTGCGCTCATCTTCATTGACGAAGATGAGCTCTTTCTATTTTCAAACTACATTAAGGAGTGACATTAACTATGTTCCATTCATCAGACCATTTAAAATCGCTGCTCATTCAATCGCTACGAGAAAAACCGAACAGCTATATCGTGGATGAGATTGTTCAGCGATTTCCAACCGTTGCAGAGCTCATAGATGCGACAGAAGAAGAGCTTCTTGAAATCGACGGTGTAGGCAAAGTAAGAGCGAGACAGATTATAGCAACGGTAAAGCTATCAAGAATCATTTCTACACCTTCACCAAACACGGAATATATCCGTACACCACAAGATGTATTTACTCTACTTGGTCATGAACTTAAATTCCTTCAGCAGGAGCAGTTCATTTGTGTCTTCCTCAATACGAAAAATGGCATCACTGGTAAAGAAGTGATTTCGATTGGCACGCTGAATGCCAGTCTTGTTCACCCTAGAGAAGTGTTTCGTCCTGCAATTAAACGAAGTTCTGCTTCTATTATCTGTGTTCATAATCACCCTAGTGGTAATCCTGAGCCTAGCAACGAGGATATTTCAATTACAAAAAGATTAGTCGAAGCAGGAAGCATCATCGGTATTGAAGTACTCGATCATATCATTATTGGTCATGATGCATTCGTTAGTTTAAAGGAACGTGGTCACTTATCATGAGAACCGTAATGACGTATCGCAGATTGTTACTATTCCTTCAAGAGTTAGATAGTGAGCAATTGGACTGTAATCTCACCATTGCAGACAAAGACAATGAATTTTTCCAAGCAGATGTAACTTTTTATCCCGATAATGATGTTCTATCCGCAGGGCATCCCTACTTTTGTATAGCCAAAACTAATCCATAGGAGTGATTGATATGCAAGCAAATACATTTCATGCCATAGAATCTATTCAAACGGAGGACCTGACCTATGAAGAATGGCTACAGCATCGTCGTAGTGGGATTGGTGGATCAGATGTCGCTGCCATTTGTGGATTATCGAAATGGAGAAGTCCCTATCAGGTCTATCTTGAAAAGCTAGGCGAGGCACCTGAATTTGAAATGACAGAAGCTGCCGAATGGGGAAACCGACTTGAGCCTCTTGTCGCAGATAAGTTTGCAGACGAGCATCCCGAATGGGCAATCACTGAAAAGAAAGTGATTTACTGTCATCCTAAGCTTCAATGGGCCACAGGCAATTTAGATCGAATGATCATCTGCCCATTTCGAGGTCGTGGCATTCTTGAAATTAAGACAGCAAGTGAATACTTAAAACAGGATTGGGACGATGGAAATATCCCCGATTACTACTACGTTCAGCTTCAGTGGTACTTATATGTTACTGGTCTTCAGTGGGGTTATTTCGCCACATTGATCGGTGGCAATAAGTATCGTGAATATGAAGTATTGCGTGACGAGGATATGATTCAAGAGTTAGTACGGATTACCGACGAATTTTGGAGTCAACATGTCATCCCTAAGCTTGCCCCTCCCATCGATGGTTCTGAAGCAACAGTTACATTACTATCTCGCATGTATCCTAATGGTCAGACTATGGAGAAAATCACGCTAGAAGGAGAACAGTTCCTACATGAATATTTTCACCTCAAGCAAATTACAAAAGAACTAGGCGAGGAAATAACGCAAATCGAAAACCATTTCAAATCGCAGCTCATGAATCATACTCATGGCATAATCGGTGAATATCAAATCAAATGGGGCAATCGTACGCGTAACGGAGTGGATAGTAAACTCCTTAAGGAAAACTTTCCAGATGTCTACGAGCAATGCCTAAAACAAACACAATATCGCCATTTCAGTATTAAATAAGGAGCGTGAACGTATGAGTAGCACTGAAACAACCATTTCCCTGTTCCAACGACTAAATTCACCATTCCCCTATAGCGATTACCAATACGATAGCTTTAATGACCGCTGCTACGTGTCTGGTCAAGCGATTGCTGAACGACTGAATGAAGTACTAGGTGTTGGCTTTTGGAAGTATGAAGGATTGTTTGATACCGAGAAAATCATTCACGATACCAATGGTAAAAATGCTAGAGTCAAAATCTATATGGAGTTCAGCTTCTATAATGTAGATTTACAACAATGGATCACCTTTATTGATGCTGGTAGTGAACAAATTAAGCCAGGTATGAATGAAGGGGATGCAACCAAATCAGCAATAACCGATGGGATGAAAAAATGCGCTAGTCGAATTGGTGTGGCAAGCGATCTCTATAAGGGACTCATTACATGGGATAAGCAACAGCAATGCATTCAAGTTCCATCTAACTACCTCTCGTATTATGAGCAGCAGAACATGAATCTCCCTACTCTCACCCCACTATCAACAGCATCTTCGACTACGACTAAATCAACAAAGAAAAATGACCTAACTACAAAATTACGTCAAAAGCCATCTACACAGCATACCCAAATGAAAACAATTTGGCGGTCATTAGCTGGAAATCTAGATGGTTTTGAGGAATGGTTTGAGAAGAAAAAACAAGAGCAGCATACCGAGCAACAAATGCTACAACTGCTCAATCGCAAGCTCAGTCAAAAGAAAACCCCGACGATTGCCTAATCACATCAAGCAGAAGGTGAGCTATGAACGCTCCCTTCTGCTTTTTAAGATATATATATTAAGGAGACTCACCTATGATAACGATACCGAGATATATAACCGCTGGGATCACAAACCAAGTGCCTTTAGACACACAACTTATGCTATGGGAACTTTACGAAACTATGCAAGTGGAGAGTAGAGACTATCTTCAAATATTTGAATTGACAACCGTTATTGGCAGCCATAGTTGTATCCATCATATTCTTCACAAGCAAGAAGAACCTTCATATGTCCACACACATGAAGTAGCTGCTTACACCATGTTAAGCGGGAAAATTTACATTGTTCATGATCAAACACATCTTACGATGCTTTGGGCTAATGAATACTAGGGTCAACAGGCTATCTACAGAATCAACGCTATTGGAGGATATTACATGTTTGAAACGATAATAAATTGGCTTGAAGATCAAGCGCAGCGTTTCACAGAAATAACACGCACTCAAGAACCTGCTTTCGGTGCGGTGATCTATACGGATTTACTTTTTGGAGTTGGTGATCATTCTGGAATCTATGTAGGTAATCATGAAGTTGTTTCACTACGTGGGGATGGTCGCATTAGAAAAGATAGTTTGAGAACATTCACAGGTAATCTGACAACAATAAACACTCATATCTATATGCCATGTGATACTAGTGGTTATCCTGTTGGTTCGTATTCAGCAGGTAGTAAAGCGATTGATATGATTGGTGAAAGTAGATCCTATCATCTGTTAGTCGATAACTGCCATCAATTTTGTGCAGGCTGCCTTCATGGTAACTTTGAAAACTCGTCGAACTTCCTTTGGATGTTAAAAGATGAATTTGAACATTCCCAACATGATCAAATTACTTGGAAGAAATGGCGTTGGAATAGTTAAGACGTTGCGTATATCTCACTAACTATACTTAACATGTTAAGTATAAAAGCCAAAAAGAAATAAAATTCGACATAATCAGACATCGCTATTACTTATAAATAGCTAAATATATGAAAAGGAATGAAAATCGTATCTTTATAAACTTTTTTCATTCCTTTAATATATTGAGCCTACCTAGTGGAAAGCCTATCCTTTTTTGAGGGGGTGATAATTAAATGGCCACGTTACATTCTATTGGCGACAACATTCGAGTTCTAAGAATCAAAAATGATATGAGCCAAGAGCAATTAGCACTACAGTGTAAAATGAACCCCTCATACTTAGGGCAAATCGAACGAGGTATTAAAAACCCAACCCTTCGAACACTTACTAAAATATCAAGCGGTCTTGAAGTTACAATCGATCAACTTATTCGTGGTCATGTTGTAGATACTTTGGAAACCAAAGCAATTTTCACTACGCTTACCCCCAATGAGTTAAAACAACTCATGGTTGAAGCCATCCAAGAATCCAACATACTATCCAAAAAGGATAAAAATTAAGTTGTCATAAAAAAACCAAATACCACAAAGTCTACAACGAATATATCAAATAGTAGTAGCAATACAACTACGGTTCAAAAGTTTCAATCGATTGAGTTCGAAATCCATATTTGTTCCTGACGGGGATGAAGCATTTTGGCTACGATGAGTGGTATATCCTATCTTAGCAATAGTTGGATTGAGGCCAATCTAGTATCTATTTCAAGCTCAGGATATTAACCATCATACTAAGGGAGAGAACATATAATGTCATCATTATGGGAACGTGTATTACCCATTGTTGTTATTGGATTTGTAATATACACGATATGGTTGAGACCATACTTTATTCGCGAGAAACATTTAGAGGACATTTTTGGCATAGTTACTCCTGAGCACTATACTCCAGAGGGATTGATGCAACTATTGAAGGATAATAACTTCAGTTATCCAGAAATGAAAAATATACGTTATGACGAGTATGGAAGGGTTGTGGTAGAAGGTAAGTATACATCCCATGCAATTGAAATTAAAGGTTATAAAATATTTGTGGACCGTGGCCTTAAAGGTGGGGCACAGAAAAAAGCAAAATGTATTATGGAAGCTGTTGTTATTGGTCATTATCTACAGAAGATAATTAAACCTTCTGCTCCTGTTGATGCATACAAAGAATTTGGAAAATTTAAGAGAACTCGTAATCTTCCATTTATCTTTTCTGCAGCGTTAACTATCGGTATTGCATTAGCTATCACCATTTACTCAACCAATTCATTAGTTGAGGTTTATTCATCACATAATACAATCAGTCAGTCATATTTCACAGATTACTCTTCAAATGTAACAATCGGTGACGCGTTTGATAAATTTTTCCCCGATGGAGAATGGAAAGATTATAAAGATGGAATTCAAGAGTATGTCGATTTTCGGGGGACTGCTGATTATAACGAGGTAACATCCACTGTTGTATTTACATTCTGGTTATCGAAAGATTCGTTCCAAATAGATTCTGTAAAGGTTGATAATCGTGAAATATCACCTTTTGAAATTGAATCGATTCTCCAATCCATCTTCACTTATGCTGTCACGCTTGTTGATTAACTAGGTGTTAGATATAAAAGACTCGACAAATAGACGTACTTTTTGAGTACTCTAGCCACAGCCGTATTTTACTATATTTAGAAGGGAAGTCCTACTATGAAAAAAATAATTACAAGTCTCTGTGTCATGATACTTCTATTCACTAGCATTCCCATTATGAAGGCTAACGCTAGCTCTTCTTCCATTACCTTGAAGGCTGACGGAAAAGTTGTGGGTTCTATTCCAGCACCAACCTTATCCAATGGAGTATTAATGTTCCCACTTGTCGAATTGTTTGAGGCACTAGACTATCAAGCTAGTGTCATCACCGAAAACGGTTCAACCCAAGCAAAGATTAACTATATGAATGCTATGTATGGCGCTGAGGTTGGCTCTACTAGTTTCAACTTATATGATGTAACGGGAATGGAATTCTATCGAACGCTTACTTCAAGTCAAGCTGCTATTCTTACCGCTGATCAGACAGTTAGCGTCCCTCTTAGCTACATTCGCGAACAAATCGGACTAGCTGTAACATGGAATGAGACCTATAAAACATTAGTGGTCAACAACAAAGGATCAAAGCATATCTATGCAAATGATGAAGATACCTTCCATGCTGCCTATTTTAAAGTTAACAATACAAAAATGATATTGGGCAATTATGCAGCCTATGTAGAAATGGATATTGATGCTTCGGGCGGCACCGCTCCCATTGTTAATAATGGAACGACCTTAGTCCCCGTTTCTGCTTTAATTAAGGAGCTTGGTGGAAATATCGGCTGGAATTCAGCAGATAAAAAAGTAACGTTAGAACTGAACGGCAATAAAATTGATCTCTGGATTGGTCAATCACGTGCGGTAGTAAATGGAAGCTCCGTTACATTAGCTACTCCTGCTCAAACCATTAACGGCAGAACGATGCTTCCACTTCGATTTGTTTCTGAAAATGTAGGATTAGAAGTATATTGGAATCAAGGAGCATCTACTATTATGCTTTATCGTCCTTGGTTCAAAGATGAATTAGAATGGGATGCTTTCAATTATCTTGGCTGGTTTGATAATGAAAATGACCTAGTGTATCAGCAACAGGTTCAACGAGAAGCAGAACGTGCAGCTCAAGAAGCTGCACAAAAGGCTGCTAACAACAACTCCTCAGCTAACCAATCTAATGCATCAACAAGTAATAAACCTTACGATGCTAATGGTAACCTGATTCATACATCAGATATTGTTACCGTAGGATTCTTTGATGGCGAAGTTAGAGACGTTAACGGTGGGAAAATCTTAGTATACTGGAATTCCAAATCATACTTAGTTCCTGATGGTGACGAAGGATTTTGGGCAGGTATAGCAGGTATCCGCTATATGAGTTCTACATGGATCGAAGCTAACAAAGTTACCATAAGTAGCTCTGGCTACTAATATTAATAATCTGCTCAACTAGAGTCAGGAATTGCTCCTGGCTCTTTTCTTTGTTGTGTTCAAGAATGTAACGTTAGCTCCAAAAACTGATTTATATATTATAGTTGTGGACGTTAGTCTGATAACGGTCTGTTCATGGAACATAAAACAACAATTTATTACATTGAATACTTAAACCGTATCCTTAGAACGTTGAGTGCGATTTCAAAAAGGGATGAACCTTACCTAAGACCAAATGTCACTATTACTTGATCTGGTGATGCTCCTGCCTTGATTACCTCGTCATATAAATTAGGTAACTTATCGATTCCCCAATTGACTGGAATAGTAACAGGATTAATGCGTAATGCCTTAATGGACTTTAATGCTTGATTGAATATTTTTTTCGCCGTTATTTCATTACTAGACTCTTTGATAAATGCTTCTCTTGCTAAGTACACTGAACGCTTTTGATTAATTAGACCCAGCACATCTATCATTCTTATTTTGTCTTTTGATCCAAAATTCATATTACTATCGATACATGACTTGGCAAACGATAATGTAACATAGTCCTCTTTTCCAACTACATCGACATAATACCCTACAACGGTTTCTAATGCCATTTGATTAATTGAAAACATGGAAAGCTGTTTCGATTCTAGTTGATAGTAGGCTTTCATATTATTAACCTTCGTACCTGAACACTGAACCTCGAAACGCAGCATATTTTGGGCATCCTCAATCTTGTCATACTCGCTATACATACCTTCCATTTGTTTTTCCTTATTATAGAAGTTCAGCTTGATATCTTTGCTTCTTGTGATTAGATACATACTATCCTCATATCTTTTCCTCTTCCCCGTCTGGGGATTATGATCATATTTCATTTCAAATTTAGTCGGAACGTCTCCTCTACGAATCAATTCCATATATTGACTAGATCTCTCCGTTATTACATTAATACAATAATCGATACGCATAATGTTATAATCATCTATCTCAGCTAAATTTGATGCATTAGTGAGCCTACCTTTTACCATATCTTGTTTCTCTTCCGACTCTATTACTTCTTTGGAAATAAGATTAGCGATAAATTGTTTTTGTATGGGCTCCATAATTCGGCGAAACTTTAATACTATATTTTCATAATCACTTTCCTTAGCTACTAAAACATATTCATTCCCATCAATCAGACGTTTAGGGTTTAACCTAATCTCAATTTTTGCATGTTTTGCGATATCATTTTTATAAAGCTTAATCACCATACCATGTTGCTTTAATAACTCCACAATGTATACATTGGCATTTCGAGGATCTCGATATACTTTAGAGCTGTTAACTTTTCCGAGACTTACGAATGCTTCTATAGCTGCATAATATTCATGAAAACTAAATGCTTGAACTAAATTAATTGTATGATACATATCTATCTTTCTCCTCTTTTGTAATATATAGTATTTGTTATACTTACCTATATATACTACTCCATGTCTATTACTTCTCTTTGTTTCTCTTCTATATAATTGGTACCTTTAGTACCACTCTTTCTTGTTTCATATTACAACAAAATACATTTTACTTAATAACTTGTTAATGAGTAAGTAATAAAATACAACGTGAATTAATGGTAGCGTCAAGAATTTTGTGTAAATAAAAATAACCTTTACTTGTAGATGTTGAATTACGTGTTGCTATTAAACATGGCTTGTAGTTCAGCACGAGCTTGATCAAAGCCAATGTGACAGCGTGTAGCAAAG
>DXHF01000284.1 GCA_019113605.1 Candidatus Paenibacillus intestinavium | reverse complement strand
GACATCGAACATGAAGTTAATTTGGGAAGTCCGGTACGCATGTACCAAGTACGTACATTTACGTTTCCTCCTACCTAAAATTAACTCCATCTTCTCGATTCTGAAATCCCGCTTTTTGAATCTTTATTGTAATTTAGATGAAACGAGGTGGACAGCGCGCATGAGTATCGGAAATATTAAAGGCATGCTGGGCGATGCAGTAAGTAATGATGTAAGAACACTAGAATTGAAGATCGGTCAAGTTGTTCGTGGCGTTGTTTTACAACAATATGATAATAATGAAGCATTAGTTAATATAAATGGAGTTCAAGTGAGAGCAAAGCTAGATATTCCGCTTATGGAAGGTCAAGCTTCCTTACTACAAGTTCAGCCAGATTCAAAGGGGGCGTATATTTTACTACGCCAAGTTGATCCAACGACACTTGGGATGAATGATCCAATGAAAGATATATTGAAAGCACTTAACATGCCAGATAAAGCATGGGCGAATGATATTATTAAAGATTTGCGCAAAGAAGGCTTTCCGTTGAATAAGGAAACTGCGGCAGCGTTTCAGAAGGCAGCACAGTTAATACCAGCAGGAGTTAACCCAGAACAATGGATGCAAGCAGCGGCTAGCGCATTTAAACGAGGGTTACCGATGACTCAAGCAACGATATCTGCCTTCCATCAATTGCAATCGGGAACGCCTTTACATGGCTTAATCGATCAGTTGAAAAGTCAGTTGTCTACGCTATTGCAAGCAAATACTGGGGGTACATCTACAAGTGCTCAAACAACGGTACTAATGAATCAGCTTGCAACGTTATTGGATGAAGGTTCAACATTATTACGCTCTCTGGCAACAAATGGGGCAATAACGCAAAATCTAACATCAACTGGAGCGAGTAATCAAGCCGCTAACGTATTAAATGGGGGCGCAGAAGTAGCTAAAGATGGACAACTGCTAGCGCAACAAGGACAAACGCAAACGGCTGCGCAATCACAAGGTGGAGCTAGCAACACAGTCTCACAAGGAAATCTTGGACTGCTCATGAAATGGCTTGGTGTCAATCATGAAACAGTACTCGGTAAACAGTTGTTAACTCAGCAGCCAGTTAATGCTCAGCCGCAGACGAATCAAGCTTCGGTGCAAGCAACACAGATAAATCCAGCAAATACCAATTTACAAAGTGGAAATATGAATACGGCACAAAGTAATATAGCGAACTCATCAATTGTATTAGGAAATGGTGCAGTGCCAACTGCAGGGCAGCAGCCGATTGTAGGTAGCCACGCTCAACCTGCAGCAGTGAATACTGCGGGTAATTTAAGTGCGAATGTCGTTCCAACACCGACTACAGCAGCGGCGCCTGCATCTGTAACGGCTTTACAGCAATCAGTAGTATCGAGTCAAAGTGCAGAAGTGATTAGCAATCAATTAAGCGTACAGCCAGTGAATGCAAGCAATGCTCAGTCAGCGCAACCAGCTACACAGCAGCATGCTCAGGTTCAACAAGCTGTTCATTTACAAGGGGCAATACAAGCGAATGTCCAAAGTGATATCGTCCATAATCAAGCAACTGTTCATCAAAATCTGTTGACACCAAGTCAGCAATCTGATATTTTGCAGCCACAAGCAAATGCTGCAGCGGCACAATCTAATCAAGCATCAATTAATCATGAAAGCTTGAAATCTACCATTATGCAATTGGTCCAAAGTGCGGATACGCCGCCAGCTGTGAAAGAGACCGCTCAGCAGCTATTGAATGCGATAACGGGTCAGCAATTGATGTTATCTACTGAGCGTAATCACTCTGTATTCTCACATGTGACGATGTTTATTCCACTGCAGGATCAAGACGGTGGTCAAACGGCTGCTGTTCATATCCAAACTCGCCGAGATCGTAAAGGTGAACTAGATTCAGAAAATTGTCGGATTGTATTCGATCTTAATATGAATGCGATCGGACCGACGATGGTTGATGTTAATATTACGAATAAAATCGTTAGCTTGAATCTATGGAACGATCATCCTGCGATAAGTACAGTGATCGATGCGATGAAACCAGAAATAAGCGAAGCGTTATATTCAACAGGTTATATGCTTTCTTCCGTGAGAACGACTCCGATTCCAACAGCAGAGGCAGAGAATGAACAGCTAGAGGATTTGAAGCAGAGAATGCTTCCTCCAGATGTCGAACAGATTAATTCGACGCGGTATAAAGGAGTCGACTTTAAAGTATGAATGAACAACAACCAGTTACGAAATTACGCAAAGCAGTTGCTATGAAATATGATCCGCTGAATACTACCGCTCCTACGTTAATAGCGAAAGGGCAGGGTGAGTTGGCGGACCGGATACTAGCTACAGCAAAAGAAAATGGAGTACCGATACAAGAGGATCAGTCATTAGTCGAAGTGTTGTCGAAATTAGATATAGATCAAGAGATTCCACCAGAGCTATTTGCCGTAGTTGCAGAAATATTGAGCTTTGTATATCGGGCGGATCGAAAAGCGAGGGAATGGCCATATGACCCTGAATCGTAAGCAGCTAGGTGCAGAAGGTGAAGAGCGTGCAAGTTTATATTTACAAAAGCAAGGCTACATCATTGCTGAACGAAACTGGCGCTGTAGTTCAGGAGAATTAGACATTATAGCACGTGAAGATGAGCAGCTTGTGTTCATCGAAGTACGAACAAGAACGGTGTACGCGCAAGGGACAGGAGTGAATCGTTACGGCTCAGTGCTAGAAGCGATCACTCCACGTAAACAAATGCAGCTACGCCGTCTAGCGGAAATCTATCTTTATCAGAAGAAGCTGCGCAACATCTCGCTCCGCTTCGATGTCGTGCTAGTCGAGCGTGGTGGAGAAG
Source organism: Candidatus Paenibacillus intestinavium (assembly GCA_019113605.1). Taxonomy (GTDB): domain Bacteria; phylum Bacillota; class Bacilli; order Paenibacillales; family Paenibacillaceae; genus Pristimantibacillus; species Pristimantibacillus intestinavium. The sequence goes on along the minus strand of DXHF01000284.1, from coordinate 8,367 downwards.
AGTACACAATCAATCATATTAAACATGCATTTTGAAGCTAGATCAGACTACGAAAGTAGGACGATCTAGTTTTTTATTGCTCTCCGTTGGATTAATATGGATTATATGGTTGAATAATGTGGAGTTGGTTGTTATATTTGAGATGGGTTGTAGTAGCGTTGGTAAGATGTGAAATGAACAAATTATGTGTGGATGTATTGATTTGTGTTAGAGGGAAGAGTAGTTCGTAAATAATGCGATATAGGAAATCAGCGAAAAAAATGAAAAATATATATATTGTTTACTTAAAACTAATAGGTAAGATCATGAAAATAACCTTCCCTATCAATTTATACTAGGAGTGAAATAATCAGATGATTAAACGAGTTCTTTTTTTATTGGTTATATTTTTTTTTCAACTTAATTCGCTCATCAACGCAACGGAACCGAACGCCAGAAGTGTTACTTATAATATTGTTATTGATAACAAAGAGCTTATGCTCACTACACAGGCTTACATACAAAATGGAGTAACCATGATACCTTTCCGCCCATTTTTCAACCAACTTGGCTTTAATGTAGAGTGGGACTCTAAAAACAATCAGGTGATAGGGAAAAATGCTGACAAGACAATTAAACTTACCATAGGCTCCGTTAACGCTAAAGTTAATGATAATATCGAAGTTATGCCAATAGCGCCAACAATTAAAAATGGAACAACTTTTATTCCTCTAAGATTTGTCGGAACGGCAAGTGGAGGGAGCGTAGAACTATACGGTGGATCATTAAATGTAATTTGGATTACTTCTGCAAAACAGAACCAACTTTTAGATGCTGTTTTAAACAAAAATATAGTGGAAGTGACCGGATTGTTAAAATCAGGTGCTGATCCAACTGTTATGGTTGGTCCAGTGGGTCCTGCTATATATAGCTTTGTTGATAATTCTGTGGATATAGTGAAGTTATTCTTAGAAAGCGGAATGGATGTAAATTATTACTCAGAAGGTCTAAATCCCGTATATACATTACTCCAACATGCTGCTTCTGAAGGACACGTAGAAGTAGTCAAATTCCTTTTACTAACTGGTGCGAATCCTTTGCTAACAGCGGGTAAAACTTGGACTGCTCTAGAACTTGCTGAGTATTGGAAAGTTAAAGTTGAAAATGGGTATCTGAATATTATAGACCCTTTAAATACACCATCTGTCGAGTCATATGATGAGATTATCAAACTGCTAAGCGTAGCGACGAATAGTGACGTGGATGATTCTTCTAATAAGATCACTATTACACAAAATGATATTTGAATTGTTCAAGTATTTCGAAGAAGGGCTGACATCCTATAACACCGTGTTCACGCGTCGGCTACGCCTTGGTCACTTGATGCTTTTGGCAGAGTAGTAGACTCAGTGACAACTTGTTGCGCAAGTTCGTGAATACAAGAACGTTATACGCAATTCATGCAATGAATAGAGTACTTTATATAATAACGGAGTAAAGGTGGAATCTTTATGGAATTTAAGAGAATAACATGGGACAATTTTATCCAATGCATTGAACTTCAAGTTACGGAAGATCAACGAAAATTTATATCATCGAATCAACATGCTCTCGCTGAAGCTTATATTGCCTCAGATGAGGGACAGGTTATTATTACTTTTGCAGTCTATAAAGAAGATAATATGATCGGTTTCATTTCGATGTACTATGATGACGGAAATGGAAACTATGATTACAGTAGCTACGGTATTTTTAAGATGATGATTGATAAGCGATACCAGGGTATGGGGTACGGCAAAGAAATGGTGTTAAAAGCAACTGAATACGCAAAAACGTTTCCGCGTGGAAAAGCCAAACTCGTTGAACTTACTTATAAACCAGAAAATGTGGTTGCGAAGAAGATTTATAACTCACTTGGCTTTGTTGAAACAGGTGAAATGTTGGCATGTGGTGAAGTTCGTGCCGTATTAGTATTGTAATTGTGGGTCTATATGAAGAGGGCATGGGCAGCGTATAACACCGCATTAACGCATTGTCGCATACGCTCCTCGGTCACTGGTGATGTATTTAGCAGGGAAGCTGATTCAGGTGACAACCCTACAAGGCTAAGTCTGTCGACCCGTACCGCTACGCTTCACTTAAGCCTTTCCGGTTCGTTAATGCAAAAACGTTATCAGAAATCGGAAAAATATATTAAAGAAGGTGATTCAAAAGATGTTAAATAAAATAGAAGCACATCGTTATATGTACTGTTTCCTCAAGAGAAAAGTGACATTATTTGAGTTGGAGCAATGGATATATGATCACGAAGAACTTGAAGAATTTTTAGGTGAGGCCAATTATTTCCAACTTATTTCAAGAGATTACAAGAATAAATATGCTTTCGAAGATACTGAAAAACAAATAAGAAAACTGAATGATATAGGTTTATATGAACAAGAAAGAGTAGTAAATCTATTGATCTCGTTGACTGAAAGTCATGATGATGAAATAGATGTTTTGGATGTTTTATATGATGAGTACTGTGATGGATATACATTTTTGAGATATATCGCGTTAACACATGTTGGAACATCAGATGAATATAAAGAAAACTTGAAAAGAAATAATACAAAGCTTAAGGACTATAACGAATCAATTATAAGAGAAGCAAAGAGACTGTTAAATTTCTTCGATAGAAATGAACTAGAGATTACAATCGAACATGAATACATAGATCTTAGAAAAGAAGAAGATAAGATTGAAATACATAGTATAAATGAAATGTTTAATGAACGAAGAGACACTTAAGTATTTCAAGAAGTCGCCGACATCTCATAACACCGTATTCACGCGGCGGCTCGCCTTGGTCACTTGATGCTTTTGGCAGAGAAGTAGATTCAGTGACAACTTCCTGCGGAAGTTCGTGAATCTCTGAACATTAGGTGAAATTCTAATTTAATAAAGACGCTTATTTAATTGATTGTTATAATATATATAAATTATTGATTGGAGGGATCGAGATGAAGTGGCAAGATGTAAGAAACATTTTCCCAGATCAATTTGTAAAACTAGAAATTAAGTCATCAACAATAGATAAGAACCAAGAATGGATAGAAGAGGTTGCTGTTATTGGTCCTGTCTCGGATGAGGATGCGACAAGAGAATTATTATCAAGTGATGAAGCAGTTATCGTTTATCATACATCTAAGGAAGAACTTAGAATAAGAATTCGTAACTACAACGGTCTTAGGAGACAAAATTAATGCAGATAGAATATCGTGACGGTTTATTATTCACGTCCATTGAAATCAATTATTTAGGAAGAACCAAAACAATTGATAATATAGTGATTGATACTGGTGCTTCACATACACTACTATCTCAAGACGTCGTAGATGATCTTGGTATAAAAGTTAGTGCGGAAGATGAAATTGTCACTTCATATGGAATTACTTTGCAGTTTTTTGTTATTCGAAGAAGCTTAGAACTTCACTTAACACAGTATTCACGCAACTGCTACGCCTTGGTCACTTGATGCTTGTGACAGAGTAGTTAATTCATTGAGAACTTGCTTCGTAAGTTCGTAAATACAAGAACGTTATCGGAAAGTCATAACTTTAATAATAGGAGAAAAAAACTGCCGTATAATATAGAAAACTATTTAGTTATTGCAGTTTCTTCAAGAACGCTTTTGATCTATCTCATGAATATAATATATTTAAAATGAAGAATGATCTCCTGATAAGACAACTATAATATGCTCTTTCAAATGTTAGGGTATGAAAGCAGGGGGAAATGTGAAATTCAAGAGCTTAAGAGATCGTTTATTTATTGTCTTGTGGATAGTAATAGTTCTTATTGTTAATTTATGTTTTTTATTTCCTTTAGTCTTTTCCCCGCCTCTTGAACAAGTAGTAGTAATCATTGTCATACTATTAGATCTAATAATTACAGCGCTTTTGATCTGGATTGTTGCGGATATAAGCTATTCTTTAAAAGATCAGTACTTAGTAGTTAAAGCAGGAATGATCAAATCAAGAATTCAGTATAAGGATATAACTAAGATAACTAGATATCCAAACATATGGATGGGTTATAGACTTTTGTTTGCTAAAGAAGCAATTGAAGTGCACTATAAAACAGGAATGATGGGAAGTGTGAAAATATCACCCAGAGATAAAGAAATCTTTATTAAAGAATTGAAAAAAAGAAATTCTGAAATTGTTATTGAGCCAGCAAAGAGTATTTGAATGAAACTTAATAAGTTTCTGCCATTAGACAGCACAGTATGTGTACAGCATTTACATCTTGGTCCCCCTTGTTGATATTTTAAATAGAGCATCAAACATCTCAAGAGTATTTGTGAAAATATAATGTTGATCGGAGGTAGTACAAATGAAATTAAGATATTTTTTAATTATGGCGATGCTGTTTATGCTTATGTCTCTATTAACGGGGTGCATCCCTGGAGATGGAGCTAATAACGCTGAGCATTCTGCGGGATTTTTTATGGGAATATGGCATGGATGGATTGCTCCAATTTCATTAGTAATTAGTATATTCAACCATGATATTAGATTGTATGAAATATATAACTCAGGTTGGTGGTATGATTTTGGCTATTACATCGCTATTATAAGTGGTTTTGGGGGAGTTTCACTTTTCCGTCGTAAAAAAGCAGAACGAGATTAGTAAATTCAGCATTATTTGGTTCATACCGAAATTACACTTGGATAAAGCAAGGGAAGATGTAGAAAGCAGGTGTATAGATGAGTAAAAGTGATAAATATAATCCCTACGAAGACGATACATTACATTCTATCCAACAGGAAGATCTTCCAGAATCAATGGATGAACGGAAAGGATTCAACGATGTAATAAAACATTATGATGCAGTTAATGGTCATCAATCACCGAAGAGACTAGATCATTTTCCCAAAAGTTTAAGAAACATGATAAAAATCATTATTATTATCGGGGTGGCATCATTCATAGGATTTCAGATCTATTCTTTGATTAACATTGCGTTTAATTAGAGATTATAAATAATGAGATTCACTAAACATTATGCCCTATTTAAGCAGTAATTAGTTTATATCGGGAATATGATAATAATTGATCAGTACTGTGAAGCACACCTCTGAAATTTGATGTGTGCTTTTTTGTGCTGTAAAGAATCCCGGCTCGCTAACGTTGGATAACGAAAAGCGACGGGATCTTTTTTATACCTCACCATCAGTAAATAGAGTTACAATATTTTAGTATAGTTTTTGATTACTTTGTAACTAAATTGAACAAGATAAGGTGAAAGAAAATAACTTTCAGATTTTTATTTGTATTTAGAGTTAGAAAAAATGTGAATAAAATTAGATAAAGCCAGTAGAAAGGTTGATGGAAATGGTGAAAGTTTGTGTTATCGGAAGTTGTGCTATGGATTTGGTGGTAACGTCAACAAAACGGCCTCATGCAGGTGAAACTGTTCTGGGGGAGCATTTCTCAACTGTTCCAGGGGGGAAAGGAGCGAATCAAGCTATAGCGGCGGCACGATTAGGTGCAGATGTTACGATGATTGGCTGTATTGGAAAGGATATCTATGGTAAAGCAATTATTGATAATTTAATAAGTAATAACGTTAATGTTACGTTTGTAGACTCAAAATCAGATGTGGATAGTGGCACAGCGCATATCATTTTAGCTGAAGGTGACAATAGTATTATCGTTGTCAAAGGAGCGAATGATCATGTTAGCCCATCTTTAGTAGAGCAAGCAATGGATACGATAAAGTCGGTTGATATCGTTCTAGTACAGCAAGAAATACCAGAGGATACGGTATCTTACGTAAGCGATATTTGCCATAAATTCGAAGTGCCGTTGTTACTTAATCCAGCACCGGCTCGCTTTATTAGTAAAACGATTATTGAAAATGCTACTTATTTAACACCAAATGAACATGAATGTGCAATTTTATTTCCTGAGTACACAACAAGCGAAGCATTACGAAAATACCCCAATAAGTTATTTATTACTGAGGGGAGTAGTGGTGTTCGATATTACAATGGGGAGCAAGAAATACTTGTTCCAACGTATAAAGTGGATGCTATAGATACGACTGGAGCGGGAGATACGTTTAATGCAGCACTAGCTGTTGCATTGGCCGAAGGAAACTCAATTGAAGCAAGTCTGAAGTTTGCTAATCGTGCTGCTTCTTTATCTGTAACAAAATTCGGTGCTCAAGGCGGCGTGCCAACAAGATCTGAAGTAGAGGTGAACTTATAATTGTGAAAAAACAAGGAATATTAAACAGTCATATTAGTAAAATCCTTGCTGACTTGGGTCATACGGATACGATTGTCATTGCAGATATAGGGCTACCCATTCCCAAAGATGTTCCTAAGATTGATTTGGCTCTTACACTGGGTATTCCAAGCTTCCAAGATGTAGTAAATATTATCGCAGAAGATATGGTGATAGAAAAAATAATAATAGCTGAAGAACTTGCAGCAAATAATAAAGAAACATCCCAATACTTAAACGATCGATTTAAGGGAATTGATATCGAAGAGATTTCACATGAACAACTTAAAATACTATCCCAGCGTGCAAAAGTTATTATTCGAACGGGTGAGGCGAAACCATATGCAAACTGCATACTTCAATCAGGAGTTAATTTTGGATAATAAGGGGGTTTAACGATATGCATGTTGAAATGAGTGATATTTATAAGTCATTTGGCGCAAACCGTGTATTGACAGGTGTGAATTTCGAACTTCAAGAAGGTGAAGTTCATGCGCTTATGGGAGAGAATGGTGCTGGGAAATCTACTTTAATGAATATTTTGATTGGTTTACACAAGCGGGATCAAGGAACAATTATTATAGATGGTCAGGAAACATACTTTACAAACCCTAAAGAGGCGGAAGAAGGCGGCATTGCTTTTATCCATCAAGAGTTGAATGTGTGGCGAGATATGACTGTGTTAGATAATCTTTTTATTGGAAAAGAATTATCTTCAAGTATCGGTATACTAAATGTAAAAGAGATGAGAAGGCGTGCAAATGAACAGTTTCGAAAGCTTTCCGTAACGATTCCGTTGAATCAAGATGCAGGTGATTGTTCTGTTGGTGAAAAACAGATGATTGAAATTGCCAAAGCTCTTATGACCAAAGCTAAGGTGATCGTAATGGATGAGCCAACAGCGGCATTAACAGAGCGTGAAATACAAAAGTTGTTTGAAGTGATCGCATCACTTAAGAAAGATGGAGTATCGATCGTCTATATTTCACATCGGATGGAGGAAATTTTTGCGATATGTGATCGAATAACGGTCATGCGTGATGGAAAGACGGTAGATACAAAACCAATTTCAGAAACTAATTTCGATGATGTGGTAAGAAAGATGGTTGGACGAGAATTAACAGATCGCTTCCCTACAAGTCAAGCTGAACCGGGAGAAGTTGTGCTTGAGGTTAAAAATGCAACGAAAAAGGGGAAGTTTCGAAATGTTAATTTTTCCGTTCGAACTGGTGAAATTATTGGCTTCTCAGGTTTAATGGGGGCAGGGCGTACCGAAATGATGAGAACGATTTTCGGATTAGATACTTTGGATCGTGGTGAGATTTGGGTGAAAGGAAAGAAGGTTGTTATTCATAATCCGAATGATGCGATGAAAGCAGGTATAGGGTTCGTGACAGAGGATCGAAAAGATGAAGGTTTGGTGCTTGACTTTTCTGTCAAAGACAATATGGTACTAACCAATTTATATAGTTTTGCGCCAGGTGGGATAATTAATAACAAGAAGGAACAACAATTTGTCGACCTCCTTATTAAACGACTGCATATTAAAACTCAATCTTCATCAACTTTAGTTCGTAATTTATCTGGAGGTAATCAACAAAAAGTTGTTATTGCCAAATGGGTTGGTATTGGACTAAATGTTCTTATATTAGATGAACCAACACGTGGCGTCGACGTAGGAGCAAAAAGAGAAATATATCAACTTATGAATGAATTAACTGAACGAGGTGTAGCGATTATTATGGTGTCTTCAGAGCTTCCTGAAGTATTAGGAATGAGTGATCGTATCTTCGTTGTTCATGAAGGGGAAATCAATGGAGAACTCTCTAAGCAGGAAGCATCGCAAGAGCACATTATGAGATTAGCTACAGGGGGGCAATAGTGATGACAACAACTAAGGATGAGCGAGAAAACAAAGGCATACAGCTTGGACAATTTACACAGAAACTTGGGCCATTACTAGGATTGATCATTCTGATTATTATAGTAACGGTACTTAATCCAAGTTTTATGGAGCCTCTTAACATCCTCAATTTGCTTAGACAAGTGGCAATTAATGCGCTTATTGCATTCGGGATGACTTTTGTTATTCTGACAGGTGGGATTGATCTA
>DXHF01000022.1 GCA_019113605.1 Candidatus Paenibacillus intestinavium | reverse complement strand
AATCAGTATGTGAAATTTCATAGATTAATATGAGAATCATAAATATCGGTAGAACTGTAATTGATAACGTCATCGGGCGAATGATTCGTAGCGATGAACGCCGTAACAGCATAAGTGTGATAACCCCAATGAGCGGAATAACCATTAGACCTATTAATGTAAATTGAACCAATGTCATCCCCTCCCCATCCATGTATATAGCCCAGTCATCAAAGTAACAACAATGATCATCCAGATCGTCGTACGCATTATTGTCGTATTAGCTGACATATGACTTATTCTGCGCAATGGATATAGCAACCAGACAGTACACAATCTGTATAAAATATGTTCAAGCATCGCCACCCATTGCACGATGTATGAACCTGTTTGAATAGCTGCGCCTCCAATACTTCCCGGAACTTTATTCAAATGTTTACCATCGTCACTCATCAAACGCTTTTCCACTTTTTCATTCCAGCGCTTACTATATATCGGACCTAAGGAAACAGCTATACCTATCAATATAACCATCCATAAAACAGGCATTAGATTAACGTCAATGCCAATTAGTTCTTCAAATAGCGATATAGAATGCTTACCCGCCATAATTGGTGATGCCGTAATAAGATCAGCAAACGCAATAAGTGTATATATAGGAACAAAAACGAAACTTAATGTAATAACAAGCAGTTGAGCCATCGACTGCCCGGAGCGAACTAATCTTAGCCTAGATACATACGGAAATAGTCCCGTCGAGCAAATAATACTAATGACTATAGATAATGACAACCAAGCTAGCATCGCTTCTGTAAAATGTTCAGCCTGCCCACCAAATACATTTTGCAGCATCGTGAATTGTAATGCTGTGTCTGGCATGTACCAATATAGGACGACAATTACGACTAATAAAGCGGTATGTACGAATAGCTGAGATAATACGTAGCGCCATAGTAACGTCTGATGGCATTCAACGCTTGGATGTACTAACATGAGATACACACTTACACTAACTAGTACTGAGCATATATAGAATATTAAAATACTGTCTGATAGCAGTATACCGCTCAATCCGAACATGAGTAAGCTCATATAAGCATAAATTGATGAGGCAATAATTGGACTTTTTTTCTTAATCGCAACAATATGTATAAGGAAGTATACTCCAGTTATTAACGTTAGCAGCCATGTGTTGAGATTAGTAATTTCATAGCCTATCGTGTAATAGACTTCACCAATAACTAACCAGTCCAGATGGAAACTATAGTCTAATGTATGTGGACGTAATCGCTCAATGAATACAGTAATTGATAAGCCCAAGGCAAGCATAGCAAATACGACATTAACAAGGGCTCCTCCTTGCTTCATGCTTTTGCCCACAGTAATAATCGTGATGAATGCTGCGATATATAATATAGGAATAAGCCATACCTCTTGCGAAAACATTGCCAACTTGTCTCACCTCAATTGTTAACAGTCACTACATATATTACTATACTTCACTAATAACTAGCTACCTATTACCGTAAATACAGACCAATAAAAAAAAACTGATCGCCCATTTCGGAAATTCCGAACGGACAATCAGTTTTCTTATTTTATAACATGTTTTGTATGCAGTCGATTCATCGCACGTTGCAGGGCTAACTCAGCTCTACGGAAATCAATTTCGTCACTTTTTGCAAGTCCAAGGCGCTGCTGAGCACGTTGTTTTGCTGCTTCTGCACGTTCGATATTAATATCATCGGCAATTTCAGCACTTTCAGCAAGAATAACTACTTTATCTTTGCGAACTTCAACAAAGCCACCATTCACGGCGATCTCATCTATGCCGCCATTACGTTTTATGATAACAGGAGCAATTTTCAATGGTGTAACCAGTGGAATATGATTAGGCAGTATACCTAATTGACCTTCAACACCAGTTACCGTCACCAAAGTCGCTTCTTCCGCGTATACTTTACGTTCAGGCGTTACGATTTCAACTAGAAACGTACTCATGTGGATTCCTCCTGCCCTTCGCTATACTAGCGTTTTGGCTTTCTCCACGGCTTCTTCAATTACACCTACATAACGGAATGCTTCCTCAGGTAGGTCATCGTGTCTGCCTTCGAGAATTTCTTTAAAGCTACGAATTGATTCTTTAACTGGCACGTATTTACCAGCAAGACCAGTAAACGGTTCTGCTACGTGGAATGGTTGAGATAGGAACAATTGAATTTTACGCGCACGCGATACAATCAATTTTTGTTCATCAGAAAGCTCATCCATACCAAGGATAGCAATAATATCTTGCAGCTCTTTATAGCTTTGAAGAATTTTCTTCACGCCTTGAGCTACGTTGTAATGTTCTGCTCCTAAAATCTCAGGACTTAGGATACGAGAAGATGATGCAAGCGGATCTACCGCTGGGAAAATACCCATCTCGGAGATTTTACGCTCAAGGTTAGTTGTTGCATCAAGATGGGCAAACGTCGTTGCAGGAGCCGGATCCGTATAGTCATCGGCTGGAACATAGATCGCTTGGATTGATGTAACTGAACCTTTGTTAGTAGAAGTAATACGCTCTTGCAATTGACCCATTTCCGTTGCAAGTGTTGGTTGGTAACCTACCGCTGATGGCATACGACCAAGTAGTGCGGATACTTCAGAACCTGCTTGTGTGAAGCGGAAAATATTATCGATGAATAGGAGTACATCTTTACCTTCATTATCACGGAAATACTCAGCCATTGTAAGACCTGTCAGGGCTACACGAAGACGTGCTCCTGGTGGCTCATTCATCTGACCGAATACCATTGCTGTTTTTGCAAGTACGCCGGAATCTTTCATCTCATGGTACAAGTCATTACCCTCACGAGTACGCTCACCTACACCTGCGAATACGGAAATACCGCCATGCTCTTGTGCGATGTTATTGATAAGTTCTTGGATAGTTACCGTTTTACCAACGCCGGCACCACCGAACAAACCGATTTTACCACCTTTAGAATAAGGGGCAAGAAGGTCAATAACTTTAATACCTGTTTCAAGAATTTCGGATTGTGTAGACAATTCATCGAAATTCGGTGCTTGACGGTGAATCGGAAGTTGAACTTCAGATTTCACATCGCCAGCTTCGTCGATTGGTTGTCCTAGTACGTTAAATACACGTCCTAGAGTAGCCGTACCTACAGGTACTGTAATAGCAGCTCCTGTATCAACAGCTTCCATACCACGAACTAGACCGTCAGTAGTACTCATTGCTACTGCACGAACTAGGTTATCGCCTAGGTGAACGGCAACTTCAAGTGTAAGATTAATAGCTACACTTCCAGCTTCTGCCTTATGAGTGATGGTTACAGCATTCATAATTTGTGGCAGAGACCCGCGTTCAAACTCTAAATCGACGACCGGACCCATGACGGATACAACGCGTCCCTTTTTCATTGCTTTCCCTCCTGGTTCCTCATCTATGAACTTAAGATTGTGCATTAGCTCCTGCAACAATTTCAGTTATTTCTTGCGTAATTGCTGCTTGACGCGCACGGTTATACGTCAATGTCAATTGATTAATCATCTTCGTTGCATTTTTCGTTGCACTACCCATTGCCGTCATACGAGCACCAAATTCACTAGCTTTACTATCTAGTACAGCGCTGTATATAAGTGTTTCTGCATATTTCGGAAGAAGAATTTCAAGAACTCCTTCAGCAGAAGGCTCATATTCATATGAAGAAACTGGTGTATTACTATCAGTAACACTGTCCAATGGTAAAAGACGAGTTTCTGTCGGTATTTGAGTAAGTGCGTTAACGAATTCATTGTAACAAATATAAAGTTCGTCATAAGCACCTTCAGAGAACTTGCTAACTGCTGTAGCCGCTATAGATTTCACATCACCAAATGAAGGAGAATCAGACAAGCCGATTATTTCTTCAAGAATTGGCATTTGTCTACGACGGAAGTAGTCTCGTCCTTTTCGTCCGATGACGAAAATAACATACTCTTCAGAAGATTTATGCTTTTCATTAATTGTTTGCGTTACTTTACGTAAGACGTTGGCATTGAAACCACCAGCCAAACCACGGTCGGAAGTAATAACAAGATATCCCGTCTTTTTAATCGGACGTGATTCTAGCATTGGGTGACGAACACCTTTTGTACCAGCAGCGATGTTTCCGACAACTTCCAACAACTTATCAGCATACGGTCTTGCAGCTACTGCAGCCTCTTGAGCTCTTCTAAGCTTAGATGCAGCAACCATTTCCATTGCTTTCGTGATTTGTCTTGTACTTTGCTTACCTTTAATCTCACGTTTTATCTCACGCATGCCTTTTGCCATTTCGTTTCACCCGCCTTCTTATGCTCGGTGTTGTAGCCAAGCTTGGTAAGGGGTCTACACCTAGCTAACTATGTGTAGACAGCTATACTTGTGTAATATTGATGCTCAAATTATCCTTTTATTTGAACATGTATAGCATATATCTCGAACTTACACCGTCCAATTATACGGAAGCGGCAAAGCCTTTTTTGAATGTATTGATTGCATCAATCAAAGCTTTCTCGTTATCAGCAACAAGATCCTTCGTATCACGGATAGAAGCAAGCACCTCTGGGCGGCTGCTATCAAGGAATGCGTGGAATTCTTGCTCGAAACGAAGAACATCTTCAACTGCGATGTCATCAAGATGACCTTTAACCGCAGAATAGATCGATACAACTTGTTTCTCGATTGGCATCGGTTGGTTAACACCTTGCTTAAGTATTTCCATCGTACGAGCACCACGATTTAGACGGGCAACTGTAGATTTATCAAGGTCAGAACCGAATTGAGAGAACGCTTGAAGCTCACGGTATGCTGCAAGGTCAAGACGAAGTGTACCAGCAACTTTCTTCATTGCTTTAATTTGTGCAGAACCACCAACACGGGATACAGAAATACCTACGTTAACCGCAGGACGCTGCCCAGAGTAGAACAAATCAGACTCTAGGAAGATCTGCCCATCAGTGATGGAGATTACGTTTGTTGGAATGTATGCAGATACGTCAGAAGCTTGAGTTTCGATAAATGGAAGAGCTGTTAGAGAACCGCCACCCAATTTATCACTTAGCTTAGCTGCACGCTCTAGCAAACGAGAGTGAATGTAGAATACATCACCTGGATACGCTTCACGACCTGGTGGACGACGAAGCAATAGGGAAAGCTCACGGTATGCTGCAGCTTGCTTGGACAAGTCATCATAGATAACTAATACATGCTCGCCTTTGTACATGAAGTACTCACCCATTGAACAACCTGCATAAGGAGCCAGGTATAGCAATGGAGATGGCTCAGAAGCACCAGCAGTTACAACGATTGTGTAATCAAGTGCACCGTTGCGGCGTAGTGTTTCTACTACGTTAGCAACAGTAGATTGTTTTTGACCTATAGCTACATAGATACATTTTACGCCAGTACCTTTTTGGTTGATGATTGTATCGATAGCAATCGTCGTTTTACCTGTTTGACGGTCACCGATAACCAACTCACGTTGTCCACGACCGACAGGTACCATAGAGTCAATAGCTTTAAGACCTGTTTGCATTGGCTCATGTACAGATTTACGATCGATAACACCAGGTGCTGGTGATTCAATCGGACGGAATTGTGTTGTTTTGATAGGTCCTTTACCATCAACTGGCTGTCCTAGTGCATTAACAACACGTCCAAGCAGCTCTTCGCCAACTGGAACTTCCATAATACGACCAGTACGTTTTACTTGGTCTCCTTCACGAATATCCGTGTAAGGTCCTAGAATAACGACACCGACATTGCTCTCCTCAAGGTTAAGAGCCATACCAACGACACCGTTAGCGAATTCAAGTAGTTCACCTTGCATCGCATTTTCAAGACCATGCACACGAGCGATACCGTCACCGACATTGATAACAGTGCCGACGTCCACGACTTGAATTTCCGACTTATACTTTTCAATTTGCTGTTTAATCAGCGTACTAATTTCATCAGGTCTGATACTCAATTCGTTCACCCCTATCTACAGTGCTATAGAATTTAATGATTTTTGTAATCGCGCAAGCTTACCAGATAGACTTCCATCGTATAGACGATCGCCGATACGAACTTGAATGCCGCCAAGTAATGCTGGATTCACACTTTGCTCTGCAATAATTGTTTTACCTGTTACTTTTGTGAATTCAGCTGCTACATTTGAAAGTTCCTCAGCAGATAACTCTTTTGCCGTATATACGACAGCTTGAGCTTGACCTGTTGCATCACCTGCAATTTTCACATAGGAATCGAACAGATTGACAATAAGAGACTGACGTCCACGCTCAAGCAATAGACGTAAAGTATGATATACAAGCTCAGACACTTCAGTACCGAAAGAGTCTTTCAGTAGCTGAACTTTGTTCTCCGATTGTATATTAGGAAGATCCAAAAATTTATTTAACTCATCGTTATGATTAAGTACATCAACGATTAATTTTAATTCTGTTTCAACTTGAGAAACGACCTTGCTTGCGGCTGCAAGTTCGAACAACGCTTGAGCGTAGCGTTTCGCTACGACTAGATCGCGGCTCATTTATGTCCAACCTCTTTTAGGTACTTGTCAACAATCGCCTCTTGAGACTTCTCGTCAACTTGTTTCTCGATAATTTTAGATGCGATTTGCACAGAAATGCCGCCCACTTCTGCACGAAGTGCGGAGATCGCTTTGTTTTTCTCGCTCTCGATATCTTTGAGTGCGTCATTTTTCAAGCGCGCTGACTCGTTTTTAGCAGTTTGAACAATTTCGTCAGCTTGCATAGAACTTGTCGTTTTCGCTTGCTCGATAATCGCGTATGCTTCCTTACGTGCTTCTTCAAGTGCTGCTTTTTGCTTCGCCATTGAAGCTTCTGCTTCTTGACGAGTAGATGCTGCAGTATTCATCTGCTCTTGAATTAACTGTCTACGTTTCTCCATAACTGCGAACAGGGGTCCAAAAGCGTATTTATTCAATAGTAGAAGTAAAGCGATAAACGCTAAAATTGTAAATACAGTGGATGAAGGATAAAAAGCCATAGCTGCACTCCTTTCTTGGATATATTAACATTCAATCATAACAAAGGCGAAGAGGGCTAGGCCTTCCCCGCCAATAGACGCCTTAGCATATTACGCGCTGAAGAATGCTAAGAAACCAATAACTACACCAACGATAGGTACAACTTCGACGATACCTGCACCGATAAACATCGTTGTTTGAAGTGCTGCTTTTTGTTCTGGTTGACGAGCGATACCCTCAACCGTTTTTGATACGATCATACCGTTACCAATACCTGCGCCAATCGCGCCCAAACCTACTGCAATAGCTGCTGCCAATACTTCCATTGTAAAATCCTCCTCGAATTTATCATTCATATTTTTTGTATTTCTTAAAGAAAAGCATTTATAACAAACTTTGATTACGGCTAATTAGCACGGTCAAAGCAAGTTGCAATCATTAATGTGCATGTTCTTCTTCTTCATGAACCGCTGCTTGCGAAATATAT
The DNA here is from genome assembly GCA_019113605.1 of Candidatus Paenibacillus intestinavium. Lineage (GTDB taxonomy): Bacteria > Bacillota > Bacilli > Paenibacillales > Paenibacillaceae > Pristimantibacillus > Pristimantibacillus intestinavium. The sequence goes on along the minus strand of DXHF01000022.1, from coordinate 778 downwards.
ACCATCGTTAGCACCGTGAATAAGAACGCTTGAATCGCACCGACGAAAATACTAAATCCTTGCCAAATCGCCATAAATGCGATTCCCCAAACTTCTAGCATTAAAATCGTAGAAATTAGAATTTCACCCGCTAAAATATTCGCATATAGACGAAGCGCCAATGTAACTGGTTTGGCAACTGTCTCGATTAGATTAATTGGGAAGAAAATCGGGTAAGGCTTAAAGTAATGCTGGAAATAATGCTTCGCGTTCCATTTCACCCCTAAGAAGTGAATAATGAAGAACACGACAATCGCAAGACCAGAAGTTACAGATAGATCTGCTGTTGGTGATTTCCACCATGCGAGATGTGCTTCACCACCATGTTTAGCAAGATCAGCAGCGGTAACTCCAAAGATCTCTTGAGTAGTCGTTGTTACAATCTGGAACGGAAGACCAAGAATATTTCCCACGAAAATGAATAAAATAATTGTCATCCCTAGAGATACAAACTTTTTTGCCTTCTCAAGCGGCATCGTACTAGCAATCGTACTATGTACGAAATCGATGATCCATTCCATGAAGTTTTGCATTTTACCAGGGTTTTCAACTGATAAGTTACGAACAGCAAGACGTGCAAGGACAAAAACAATAATCATCGTAACGATGATGGCAATGATAGCTGAAAGGTCAACCTTCATACCCATCACATCCACTATTGGGAACAAATGCATAAAACAATATCACCCCTTTCCGCTATTATTTGTTTTCAAGTTATGAATTAAAGCTGCTACTAGAA
>DXHF01000283.1 GCA_019113605.1 Candidatus Paenibacillus intestinavium | reverse complement strand
GAAAGTTAACTCTTCCTCTGACACAAGCTCTAGACCTAATGCTTTAACAACCATCACTGCCGCTTCTGTACGTGTAATGTCACCAGATGGACGGAATGTGTTATCGTTATAACCTGTTAGTATACCCGCCTCTACTGCTTGCTGAATGTATTCTTTAGCCCATCCTTGAATTTTATTGGCATCGGTAAATTTCACTTCACCTTTTGCAGCTTCCAGTTTCATTGCACGAACTAGAATCGCAGTGAACTCAGCACGATTAATTTCTTGATTCGGCTTGAATGAACCATCACTATAACCATTTACAAGCTTTAATGATACAGCTCGTTCAATCGCTGCTTTTGCCCAGCTATTATCAATGTCTGTAAATTTAGGAGAAGCATTGGTTGAACCATTATTATTACCGTTATTTCCGCTTGTTTCCCCACCATCAGTGCCTGCTTCCGTTTTAGTTTTTGTATCAGTATCTTCTGGTTGTTCTGTACCGGTTTCACCATTGGCTACTTTGTTAACATAACCTTCATCTTCCCATTGGTCTACTTTAAAAGCAGCATCAAATGAGAATCGAATATCATGCTTAGTATCGTATAAGATACTCCCATCTGGTAATGTAGCAATTACATGGATTCTAGCATTTGTTGGCGCTGTAAGTGTAGATACTTCGAAAGAGTATCTGGCAACGTTGTCCTCAGCGTATTTATTGGCAATTGAAGCATTTTTACCACTAACTGTTAAACTTTGAATCATACTGGCATCATGTAAAATTACATACACTGTTAATTTATTTTTTGTAACTGATAGTCTGGCCATTCCGTCGATTGATCCATCCATATATGAAGCATCATCACTATTATCTTTAAGTACTTTGACACCTATTTCATATTTACCAACTTCTAAACCAGATCCTTCATGAATCTGTACATTAGCTGGAGGCGCTGTTGTACTATTTGCTGCAATTGCATCTGTTAAAACTTTAACTTGAGCGTTTAATACTGCTTTACGAGTCAATAGGTTGTCTACTGCTTTTGCATTGTTAAGTGCTGAAATTAACGCCGTACCTTTCTTAATAACCGCTTCAGCAGCATTTATCGCTGCTGTTAAAGCTTTACGATCTTCAGCTGTAGCATCTTGATTAATAACGAGATATTGATCATGACGTCCAACATATGAACCTGAAACGTAGCTTACTTGACTTATAACCGGAGTATTAAGATTCGCATCAACTTGATAATCCATAATAAAGTGAGTTAATTCATCAGCATTATAAACAAAACCAACTACTTTACCATTCCATTGATTAACAGTAAGCTTCAAGCTAAGTTTATTTTGAACCTTTACGCGGATATAATTGTTACCATCAATTGTATACGTTTGAGGTTCACTGAAAAAGCTTGCAAAACTGTCATCGAAAGAATTATTTAAATCTGTCGATTTAACGTAATTCAATGTTGCAGATTTTAAAGTATTTACAATCGCATTATTAGCTGCTATTGCCGCAGTTATATTTACTACATGTGCAGCCAGTCTTTGTTTATGAGAAGTTTTATTATTATCTGCAATCGCTAAGTCAAGGGCAGTTTGCAAGCTTATATCTTTTCCCTCTATTGTATTACCCTCATTAATTTTCGCTGTAAGCGTTGAACGATCTTCATCAGTCGCGTTTGGTTCAATGGTTACATACACATCTAAGGTAACAGTTGTATCATTACTTTCATAGTTAACTACTATGTGTTGTGCTGCATCAACAGCGCTGATTTCAAGATCAAGTTGATTTTCACCGACTTCAGTAGCAGCTTTACCATTTGATGTAACTGCAAATTCTGTTAAATCATCGGTATCAACACGTAAAAATGTACGGTTGTTTTGAGTATATACCGATGGATTCATGAAAATATTCCCAATTTCATCGTTAACAGTATTTTTATCGGAAGCTTCGTGATAGATAACGGCTACTCCTTTAAGAGTTTCTTCAATTGCAGTATTTGTTTCAAGTGCAGCTTGTAAAGCAGTTACATGTGCAGCTAAAGTTGCTTTACGCGATACAAGATTAAGATTTTCGTTTGCTGCAGCAATCGCCTGGACAAGTATGGCACCTTTTTCAGTTACTGCTTTAGCCTCATCAATTTTATCTTTCAAAGCAGTACGATCTGCATCTGTTGCATCTTGGTCAATAATAATGAACATGTTAAATGTATGAGAGATTGGACCATATGAGTAAGATATTGATGCTGGAATAGGTGCAGTTTTGCTAGCTATCAGAAACTCATATAATTTATCTTCTGGATGCGAGTCGTCAATTAGCGTGCCTGTGCTGTTATTAACTGTAAGAACTAGATTAGCTACCTTTTTGTACATTACTTTCAAATATGTTTTACGATCTCGAGTTTCAACATTCGTTTTTAGAATGAATGGGCTCATTGAGGATCCGAAATCGACATTTTTATTTTCAGCTTGAACGTAAGATAGCATAACTAAAGTAGGGTCAACTGGCTCTGGAGTCGGAGTTACCTCTTCTTGATTATGCTCAGCAATTGCAGCTTGCAATGCCAGCAAAGCCGCTTCCATAATAGCTAGTTTTGTTAAGTATGTATTCGCAGCTTGTGCACTCGCAATCGTTGTATCAAACGATACTGAGCGATCAGTAAGTGCGTCTGCTTCAGCAATAGCAGCGATCAATTCAGCTTTCGTATTATCAATATCATTGCCAATAACGACTGTTACTTCATGGGAAGATAGCGACCCTCCAGTAGTAATTTTATATTTTGTTGTTGCTGTAAATTGATCAGTAACATCTTTCAACTCATATCTTTTTACAATTGTGTCAGCATTTTCACTAACGATTGTTCCTGGATCGTTATTAATAATAAACTCTAATGCAAAGGATTTAGTCATTTCTACTTCTAAAAATTGTGTACCATTATTTACAACAATATAAGGATTACTGAAAAATTCGTGTGCTGCAGATAAAGTAGTAGCCTCACCATCTTTTACAAAATGAATAACTGTTGCTGATTTGGTTTCTGTCGGTTCCTCTGCATATACAGGCATTGCAGATACTAATAAAGCAATAATAAGTGCCACTGATAAATGTTTATACCATCTGAATTTCATAATTAACCTTCTCCTTTAAATAGAATATAATAGAAACGCCATTCTCTAAATAATGATTATCATTCTCAATAAGGTCTCAAAAAAATATTAGCAGCGGGCACTGCTAATCAAGTTTATCGATAATGATTATCATCCTCAGTAAATATATACTATAGTCTTCCATCTCGTCAATAGTATTTTCAACAAAGATAGATAACGCTATTATTTATCACTCTACAAGGAGTGATTCCATTCTAATCCTTCCCCTTGAATCTTGATCATCAAAACAACAAAAAACCCCCTTCAAGCTAAGCTTGAAGGGGGTTGGATTATTCAATGAATTTGCTACATAATAGAGTGAATCTTATAAATCAAATGGTGCCGAGAACCGGAATCGAACCGGTACGGTAGTCACCTACCGCAGGATTTTAAGTCCTGTGCGTCTGCCAGTTCCGCCACCCCGGCGTATTACTATGTATACAATATTCAATTGAACAATCAGTTAA
>DXHF01000282.1 GCA_019113605.1 Candidatus Paenibacillus intestinavium | reverse complement strand
CATCTGCTTTTAAGCTAATTCCTTTAACACCGCCAGCCGTTCGGCCCATCGCATTTACTTCACTTTCAGCAAATCGAATGGACATTCCTTGCGCAGTAACTAGCATCAAATCTAATGTACTATCACTTAATACTACCGTAACAATTTCATCTCCATCAGCTACTTTGCAAGCCGCAATCGCGGTCGCACGAGTCGTTGCATATTCCTTCAACTCTGTTCGTTTTACTTGACCGCGCTTCGTAACAAAGACGAGACTTTTCTCGATGTTCAAATCTCTAATGGGAATGACCGTTACAATGCTATCATCTTTCGCTAATGGAATGATGTTAACGATTGCTGTTCCGGTATCCTTCCATTTGAACTCTGGAATTTGATGAACGGGCAGTAGGAAATACTGTCCTTTTTTCGTAAATAAAAGCAAGTTATCTAACGTGTTCACTTGCAGCAATTCACGAATCACATCGCCTTCCTTCACACCAGAGCCTTCAAGCTCGGCACCTGATCTCGTATAAGAAAGCATATTCGTCCGCTTCACATAGCCCTCGTGACTTAACGTAACAAGAACATCCTCTGAATTAACAAGCACTTCAAGATTAACTTTCAGTTCTTCAACTTCGCTCTGAATAGATGAACGACGCGGAATTTCATACGTTGACTTGATTTCTAGTAGCTCCTGCTGGATAACAGCAATTAGTTTCTTGGAATTATCAAGAATTGAACGCAAATACTTAATTTTCTTCATCGTCTCTGCATGTTCTTTTTCCAAAGAATTAATTTCAAGATTCGTTAAGCGATATAATTGTAATGTAAGAATAGCGTCAGCTTGTCGTTCACTGAACTGATATTTTGCCATTAAGTTATCACTAGCATCTCCACGGTTTTTCGAAGCTTTAATCGTTTCGATAATCTCGTCAAGTAGATTAAGTGCTTTTACGAGCCCTTCTAACACATGGGCACGGTCTTCAGCTTTTTCAAGATCGTATTTGGTACGTAGCGTAACGATTTCCTTCTGATGCTCGATGTAAGCAGCAAGCATCGAAAGCAGACCCAATTGTTGCGGGGCCTTATTAACAATCGCAACCATATTAAAGTTATACGTAACCTGCAAATCTGTTTTTTTGAACAAATAAGCAAGAATACCTGTAGCATCTGTATCCTTCTTCAGCTCGACAACAATTCTTAATCCATTACGGCCACTCTCATCACGAACTTCAGCGATACCATCAACTTTTTTCTCAAGTCGAATATTTTCCATCGCCGTTACAAGGCGAGATTTCACAACTTGATATGGAATTTCCGTAATAACAATTTGCTGTTTACCACCGCGAAGCGTTTCGATCTCTGTTTTGGAACGTACGTAAATACGTCCTTTACCTCTTTCATATGCGTCGCGTATCCCATCTTCCCCCATAATAATACCACCGGTAGGGAAATCTGGACCTTTAACAATTTTCATAATTTCAGGAAGCTCAATTGCAGGGTTATTCATATAAGCAATACTTGCATCAATAATCTCACCGAGATGATGTGGAGGTATTTCAGTTGCAAAACCAGCGGATATTCCACTTGCACCGTTAGCTAACAAGTTAGGATAACGTGACGGTAATACAACAGGCTCCTTATTTGTATTGTCAAAGTTATCTTTGAATAATACAGTACGCTTTTCAATATCGCGTAATAGCTCCATCGCAATCTTCGACAAGCGCGCTTCCGTGTAACGCATCGCTGCTGCAGGATCATCATCTTGTGATCCCCAGTTACCATGACCATCGACAAGCGTATAGCCCATCTTCCATGGCTGCGCCATTCTTACCATACCATCGTAGATCGATGAATCACCGTGGGGATGATAGTTACCCATTACATCACCGACTGTTTTCGCTGATTTACGATATGGCTTATCGGGTGTATTACCTGAATCGTACATTGCATATAAAATACGGCGCTGTACTGGCTTTAAACCATCACGCACATCAGGAATCGCGCGATCTTGAATAATATATTTGGAATAGCGTCCGAAGCGGTCCCCTACCACTTCTTCAAGAAACGCCGGTAAAAACTCTTCTAAAGTACTCATAATCCTCGCTCCTTAAACTTTTCAGCATGGCTACGAAATAATTATATTTCTATTTAATAAAGGTTCAAAACGTTCGTTTCAGATGCGATGTCGAGTAAACTACGTAGCAAAACACAGCAACGTGTACGGTATGCGTACACAAGCAACCAATCTTGATCTCTTGCACGAAGCTTAACATAAAGGTTCAAAATGTGGGCTTTCGCAAGCCAAGCAGGTGAAACGCTACTTGAGAAAGACGGAAGTACAAATCCGTTTAAGCTACGAAGCATAACCCAGCAACGTGTACGACACAAGTACACGAGCAACCAATCTTTTATCTCTTGCACGAAGCTTAAAATAAAGGTTCGAAATTCACTTCATATTCGATGCCGAATAAGCTACGTCAGCATACTCATCGTTATCAAAGTCCATGTTTTGAACCTACCTATTTCAATCAAGGTTCAAAACGTGGGCTTTCAGAACCAAGCAGGTGAAACGCTACTTGAGAAAGGCGGAAGCGCAAGTGTACATGATTACGTACACGCGAACCGTACTTTCCAAGTTCGTTTCAGATGCGATGTCGAATACGCTCCGTCAGCATAATCATCGTTATCAAAGTCCATGTTTTGAACCTACCTATTTACTCGACGTATTCTGTAAAGTCTACGTTTTCTATAATCCACCGCTTCCGAGGATCTACTTTATCTCCCATAAGAGTAGATACACGACGTTCTGCCTTAGCGGCATCTTCGATCTGAACTTGCAGCAACGTACGCGTCTCAGGATCCATTGTCGTTTCCCAAAGCTGATCAGGGTTCATCTCACCAAGACCTTTATAACGCTGAAGTTCGAAGCCTTTACTCATTTCTTTCGTATAATTTTGTAACTCCTCGTCGGTCCAAGCATAACGAATCGTATTCAGCTTACCTGATTTGCGAGTTACTTTATATAAAGGTGGCTGTGCAATATAGACACGACCTGTATCAATTAACGGCTTCATATAGCGATAGAAAAATGTAAGTAACAGTACTTGGATATGGGCGCCATCGGTATCGGCATCGGTCATAATAATTACTTTACTATAATTACTTTCCTCAGCTTCAAATTCAGAACCAACACCAGCTCCAATCGCCGCTATAATCGCACGATATTCTTCATTTTTCAAAATATCAGCAAGCTTTGATTTCTCAGGATTCATCGGCTTACCTTTAAGCGGTAAAATCGCTTGATGCTTCGAATCTCGACCTTGCTTTGCTGATCCTCCCGCAGAGTCACCCTCTACGATGAACAGCTCATTACGCGAGGAATCTTTCGATTGCGCAGGCGTCAGCTTACCTCCCAGATTGGAGCTTTCACTACGTTTCTTCCCGGTGCGAATCTCCTCACGTGCTTTGCGTGCCGCTTCACGAGCTCTTGCAGCTTGTACAGCTTTTTTCAAAAGAGATTGTCCGACCTGTGGATTTTCCTCAAGAAAAACATTCATACGCTCAGTTACAATAGCATCAACTGTACCACGTGCAGAAGAACTTCCGAGTTGATCCTTCGTCTGACCAACAAATTCGACCTCAGACATCTTCGTATTAATAACTACCATCATACCTTCACGAAGATCATTACCATCGAGGTTTTTATCCTTCTCTTTAAGAATAGCTACTTTACGTGCGTAATCATTCATAACACGAGTATAAGCAGCCTTGAAACCCGTCTCATGTGTACCGCCACCACGAGTTGGAATCGAGTTGACAAACGATACAATCGTCTCCGTATAACCATCGTTATATTGAAGCGCGATTTCAACTTCAATATCTTCCTTCTCACCAGCAAAATGGACAACATCATGCAAAACCGATTTGCCTTCATTCAAAAACTCGACAAATTGCTTCGCTCCACCTTCGTAATGGAATATATCGATTGTATCCGTACGTTCGTCTTTAATCGTAACTTTAAGCCCAGAGTTAAGAAAAGCAATTTCTTGCAATCGCTCTGCTAATGTATCGTAATTGAAATGAATACCGTTAGCGAACACTTTAATATCTGGTTTAAATGTAACCTTTGTCCCTGTACGATTCGTATTTCCAGTCACTTCTAGAGTAGATACTGGCTCTCCGACATGCTCTATGCCTTTTTTGTCAATCCAATATTCAAACCGTTGCTTATGAATTTTACCTTCACGGAAAATTTCTACTTCAAGCCATTCCGATAGTGCATTCGTAACAGAAGCGCCTACGCCATGCAATCCACCAGACTTCTTATATCCTCCGCCGCCAAACTTTCCACCCGCGTGTAAAATTGTAAATACGACTTGTGGTGTCGGAATTCCCGATTTGTGCATCCCTGTCGGAATTCCTCGACCATTATCATGAATGGTAATTGAACCATTTTTATGTAAAGTCACTTCTATCGCTGAACAATGCTTTGCCAAATGCTCATCTACAGCATTGTCAATAATTTCCCATACCAAATGATGAAGTCCTGAGCTGCCTGTACTACCAATATACATACCTGGTCGTTTTCTTACAGCTGTTAAGCCTTCAAGAATTTGAATATCATCAGCACCATAATCTTCGCTCTTTGTAACTGTATTAAAAAGATCGATTTGCTCTGTCATGATCTTTCCCCCAATCAACTACCTGTCTTTGTCTTTTCTATCGTTTCACTTCATTTTAGCCCGTGACTACGTTATCGAAGTTCGTTTTTCGAACTCCCCTTTAAGCAAACATAATAACATCATACTCGCAAAACCGCCAATTAGGCAAACGCTAATCCCAATTTTTGTGAAGGGCAAATAATTCAAAGCGTAATTTAGGCAACGCACCGATACGAACATATATTCTACATTACATTACACTACAACAGACAAGATAGCAAATAAGCAACGAATCATATCATATTGATGCCTTTAGTACCTTTTCGGCGATTAGATGCTATTTCAGCATATTAGATCACACTAGCTCCGCAAACAAAAACAATGATGAAACGATTGCGTCTACCATGCTCACTGGTAGAGTAATTAAAGCAAATAATTACTTTGTTTACTCCCATGCCATAGTGGAGAGAACTAATTGCTAGTGGAAAAGCGATAGCGTTCGTTTTTGTCCTCGGATTTATACTACGATGGCTATTACAATAAATCCGAGGACAACGGCGATTGGAACAGCAATTGGTTCTTGAAGCGGACTACTAGCACATTTAAAACGAAATAAGCCTCAGCCCCCATGATTCCATCACAGAAAGCCGAAGCTTCACTTATTCATCGTATCCAACTTTTATTACATCAAGCATTTACACTTTTCATTGATTCCAAAATAATGGCTTTTGTAGCATCATAAACAGCATTAAATTGATCAAGTGGTAATGGATTTGTGCCCAATCCTAATTCGATCGTGAATCCAGGTCTACGCCAATCTTGAATAAACCAATCTTTATAACCAGCTGTACTGTTCACCGTTCGAATAGCAGTATATCCACTTGCCTCTGCCATTCGATTAGCAATCATTTCTGATTCAGGTGGTTCTAACCCTTGAAAGCCCCAATATATCTCTTCTCCTTGTGTATGCAAAGCTAACACTTGATTGAAATTTCTCTCTTTCGTCAGATTGGCAAGAGCAATTACTTCTGGTTCCGTAAGAGGAGCTGTGCCTGAGTAATCTCGTGGCGCTGGCTCTTGTGGGCCTTGAACAGCATCAACCTCCCATAACGCAGGGAATTGTTTATTAAGATCAACACCATTAATATTTGCTTTC
>DXHF01000281.1 GCA_019113605.1 Candidatus Paenibacillus intestinavium | reverse complement strand
CTTACGAGTGATATAACCACCGATTGAACCCGCTTCGCGAGTAGTTAGGTTACCGTTATATCCTTCTGGTGACAATTGTACACCTAGTTCCTGAGCTGCTTCCATTTTCATTTGATTTAACGCTTGAGTTGCTTGTGGAACGATTAATTGGTTACTTTTATTTGCCATGATGTAAATCTCCCTTCGTCCTCATAGGTAAAATTCATATGCAAGCTTGCAAACATATTATGTGCACGAAAAAGATTACTATACAGATTTTCGAAAAAAAATTTTTAAAGGAGAATGAACTTGTCTAAATCACTGTCTTTGCTGTTCTCTAGTCTAGGAATTATTTGCTTAGCAGGTATGTCAATTGCTATGGCTCATAGTCTCAAATGGGTAGTTTTTTGGGGGTTGTTATCGCTTATTACAATTGGAACGGGGTTTATGGTGAAGGTAAAGCTACGGAAGTTGAAACAACAATCTAATCAAGAAGAGTAATCAATTAAACCGTTGCGCTTAGATTGCGGTACAACATTCCACGTTGACATATTGTAATTGGATTCATAAAGAACACTGGCAGACCATCCTTTTCGATTAGATCTAACCGAAAAATCATATAGTATTTCGCCATGAGTCCAATTACGCTTCATCTTCAATGCATCAATTGCTAAAACTCTGAAACGATCTACCTGCTCTTTCGTTAAGCCAGCGCCTGCTGTTTGCACCTCATTATCTTGAATATGAATAGGATGATGTTTAATGCCGAATTTACCGATCGTATCGTTTCTTACAATAATTAATACAGTACCCGCACTTGCCCCAGTTAACTCATGTTCTAATTGGCGAAATACAAAATCAACTTGTCTTGCTAATGAAATTCCAGTCATTTTATTTCTCCTTTCAAATATTATTTGTGTAAACTCAGTTCTAATATAACGCGAAAATTGTCTTCTTGCACCGAAAGATAGCACAGTATTTACCGAAGCATTTCGTAGTATTTACCCAATTCCCCGATAAAGTTGCACAACTATTGCACTAGTTTTTGTTTAAGTATATATGAAATTCTGACTATTAATGTGATAGACCTATCCCAAAAGTGGTGCTATAATATGGATATTATTAATAAAGGAGCGCTTACATTATGGAGAAGTTCACTAATTGGTTTAATTCATTATCCGTTAGAAGCAAGCTTGTTTTTGTTACATATTCTAACCTTTCCATTTTAACCTTACTGGCGCTATTATTTATGATCATTGCTGACCAAAATTTCACAGCAATAATAATCATTGCCGCAATATCGTATGGAATTGCCTATCCGATTATTTTATTTGTAGAGAATGCAATTACAGCATCATTTGATGAAATTCAAAGTGCTGCAAATCGTATTTCTAAAGGTGATTTTTCTCAAACCATTGATGTGGAGGCGACAAATGCTGGTGAGCTAGGGCATACCTTCAACAGCATGGTTATTAAATTAAGAGATATACTGTCTGAATCGATGAATATTACGAGACATGTTGCAGAAACAAGTCGCAGCATTTTCGAAAAAAATAATACGATTCAATCGACGATGGAGCAGGTAGCTGTATCTGCAACTGAACTTGCAACCGGTGCTAGTACCATTTCTGAAGATGTCTCTGATATGACTGAATCAATCAATGAAATTGAGGTTCGAGTTTCAAATTATGCACATTCTACAAAAGAAATGAACTCTCGTTCCGAAGAAACGATTGAACTCGTACATAAAGGTCGTATTGCTCTTGAAACGCAAAGTGTAGGTATGAATCGTAACATAGAAGCAACAGAGCAAGTTGCTATGACAATTAAAGATTTGGCTGAAAAGGCTAAAGGAATTTCTGCTGCAGCGAAAGCGATATCTGAGATTGCTGAACAGACGAACCTGCTTTCTTTAAATGCATCGATCGAAGCAGCACGCGCAGGTGAACACGGACGGGGATTTGCAGTAGTTGCACAAGAAGTTCGTAAGCTAGCAGAAGAATCAACAGCTTCGACAAAAGAAGTGTTCAACTTAGTGAAAAGTATCGATAAAGGAATTCAAGATACAATACATAATATGAAAGTAAATGAAGAAGTCGTTAGTACGCAAGCAGAACATATCCGTCAAACGGAAGATATTTTTAATGAAATTGTAGTAAGCATTCAATTTATTAGTGAGCAAATCTTCAACTTCTCTAAAGAAAGCGATAGTATGCTTGATAGTGCACAAAAGATTTCTGCTGCAATTCAAAACATTTCTGCAATTACAGAACAATCTGCTGCTGGTACTGAGGAAGTTTCAGCTTCTATGAATGAACAAATTCCTTCAGTGCAAGTCGTTGTTTCGGAAACTGAGCGAATGCTTAATATGGCAACTCAGCTTCAACGTACTATTCAAATTTTCAAGTTAAAGTGATCTTCGTTACCAAAGCCTAATAATTATGAAAAGCCTTCCTTAAGTTAAGGAAGGCTTCTTTCACCATATTGGCACAAATATGACTGCATTAACCGATGAACATTTGAACCCATTTACCATTCACATATCCAACGCCGATTTTTGTAAAGTTAGAGCTCATAATATTCGCTCTATGTCCTGAACTATTCATCCAGTCCTTCATAACTTGAGCAGCGTCTCTTTGACCAGTAGCAATATTTTCACCTGCGTATGAGTAAGTGATTTTGTATGTTTTCAACATATCAAATGGAGAACCATACGTTGGTGAATTATGACTAAAGTAGTTATTAACATCCATATCTCTTGCTTTTTCCATCGCTACCTTATTAAGGTTAGCATCTAAAGCCAATACAGACAATCCAACTGCAGCACGCTCCGCATTAACAAGCTTTACAACTTCCTGCTGAATTGCTGCTACAGTAGAATTTCCAGCATCAGGTACTGGAGTTGTCGTAGGCTTCACAGTCGGTGTAGGCGTCGCTGTTGGCTTTACTGTTGCTGTTGGCTTTGCAGTAGGCGTTACAGTCGCTGTTGGCTTCGCAGTAGGCGTTACTGTCGCTGTTGGCTTCGCAGTAGGCTTTACTGTAGGGCTAGGCTTAAGGTTAGGGATATAAACACAAAAACCAGTTTGAACATTTATTTTCCAATTTCCGATCGTAACCATCGTTTGATTGGAATCTGTGATTTTGTTAAGCAAACTATTCATAAGATTAGATTGCCAATTGGATGTATAAGATTGCTCTTTCATGTCCATCTTAGATATAGTAGAGGCTGCATCTACGCTTGCCCCTGTTAAAGTAGCTGTACTAATAAGAGCGGTTGCCACAAAAGTTGCGACTCCCAGCTTCCATTTTTGCTTTACCATAATTAATTCCTCCTAAACTTTTTGTTACTTCTTGGATGTCTTCTGCGTGTACCAATATGTCAACTTCCGCTTTATCGTATCAAAGCTTTTTTTAGGTTGCATGAATCAAAAATTACCAATATCGTTTTGAAAGCGTATACATCCCTGTTATTACTGCTTTGTTAAAATCCATTCACTATGGTAATTATAACTAAGTGAAGAAAATTCCAACAAACAGAGAACATTGCTGTTACAATCGGTGACGCTGCGAGAACAAATTGCTGTTCCGATCGCCGTTATCCTCGGATTTATTATAGTGGGAATAGCGGTATAAATCCGAGGACAAAAACGAATGCTTCGCTTCTCCACTAGCCATTAGTTCTCTCCGCTAGGGCATAGTTAGACAATTAGTTCTCTCCGCTGTGACGTAAAAGGGCGATTTGTTCTCGTAGCTTGAGCACAGGGGAATGGATAAAAACAAGATTACTTTATTTCGTATCGTAGTGGTGTTGCTATGCAATTTCCACAAAAAAAAGAAAAACTAGTGTCTATGGAGCAGTAATTAGAGCAAACTGTCTACGTAGTCTGTAACACCAATTTTAGTGCTACAGCATCATGTGCTGTGCAGTTTTTGCTCTGTAACACCAATTTTGGCGCTACAGCTTCATGTACAGTGCAACTTTCGCTCTGTAACACCAATTTTGACGCTACAGCATCATGTACAGTGCAGCTTTCCCTCTGTAACACCAATTTTGGCGCTATAGATATTCATTCGTTCCATTTTCTTATTAAGCTCAATGAAGTCAGTTTCTTGTTCGTTTCTACCAAAAACTTATATTTCTAATATGTAAACAAAAAAAGCATTTCGGATTAGCCCGAAATGCTTTTTCTTACTCGACAATATTAGTTAACTTTAATAACTCGACCAGTTTCTTGAGACTCGAAAGCATCTAGAATAACTTTCAAAGAGGCTCTACCTTCCTCGCCTGTTACAGCAGGAACCGTGTCATTTACGATGGATTCAATGAACTTCTCAACTACACCACTTGTTACTTGCTTCTCGTTAGTTGAAATTTCACCCGTTTGATATTTCGTTACTGTACCGTCACGAAGCTCAACGATAACATCATCTACTGGGTCAGTACCGATACGCATTACACCATTTTCACACCATAACATAGTGCTATTATCTTCGCCTTTGTAATACGTCCAGCTTGCTACTAAAGTGCCAATAGCACCAGATTTCATACGTAAAATACAAGAAGAGTTATCATCACTATCTGTATCTTTTTTATCAAGAGTACCGACAAATGCTGCAATTTCAGATACTTCATCATCAAGCATCCAACGGATTAGATCGGATTTATGAACACCTAGATCTCCCATAGCACCCATAATCGCTTCTTCTTTACGGAAGAACCAGCTTTCTGCACCATCAATACTCCATGCGTCAGGACCAGGATGACCGAAAGAGGTACGGAAAGTAAGCACTTTACCAAGTACACCTGATTTCAAAATTTCTTTTGCTTTTTCATGTGGAGGCATAAATCGTTGGTTATGACCAACCATTAGCTTCACATTGTTAGCTTTAGTCGCTTCAATCATTGCCTCTGCTTCAGCATCAGTTACAGCCATTGGCTTTTCTACAAGAACATGCGCACCAGCTTTTGCTGCTTCAATCGTCATCTCAGCATGCAAGTAGTTAGGCGTACAAACGCTAACTGCGTCTGGCTTAATTGCTGCCAACATTTCTTTATAATCCGAAAACGCTTTTGCACCATACTCCTTAGCATAAAGCTCAGCACGTTCAATAATTGGATCTACAAATGCAACTAGCTCAACATTGGCTTCACTTGCATACTCAGGGATATGACGGTATTTTGCGATAGAACCGCAACCGATTACTGCTACTTTAACTTTTGACATTTTAATAGTCTCCTTTAGGGATAGTTTAATAGGCGGACATTTATAACGATCTGATACGTTGTAGTCTAGTCGACATCGAATATGAAGCGAACTTGTACCTTTATTATTATTTAAATTGATTCAAGTAATTCTGTTGTAACCACTTGTAGCTTGTTGCAATCGATTCCAATGGAGGATTTGTGCATGAATCCTGCTCTACAATAATCCATTCTACACCTGCATCAGACGCCGCCTTCACAATATCATTTAACGGAAGATCGCCTGCACCAAGTTCAACAGTATCAATTGTTTTTTCTGGATCACGACTTTCCTTCAAGAAATCTTTCAAGTGTAACAAAGGTAAGCGACCAGCATATTTTTTAATGTAACCGACTGGTTCAATTTTAGAGTATTGGACCCATCCAATATCCATTTCCACCTTAAGATCAGTAGCCGGAATACGTTCGAATAGTGCTTCAAACACCATTTGACCGTCAATTAACGTACTAAATTCAAAATCATGATTGTGATATAAGAATTCAATGCCTTGCTCAGTACAAGCGCGACCAATATTCGCAAGATCAACAAGATGCTGGCTCCATGCATCAGTATCACGAACTTCTGGTGCTAACCATGGACAGATTGCATATTTTGCACCAATTGTTTTCAAATAGGCAATTTCATTGTCCAAGTTATCTTTCAAATTCGACAACTGAATATGACTACCAATCGCTTTCATATTAAGCTCAGTTAGTAACTCACGCATTTTCTCGGCTGGAATATCGCCATAATGGTAAAATTCTACACCTTCGTAACCTAATCCTGCAACATGGCGTAAAGTACCTTCAAAATCCGCATCCAATTGATCACGAAGCGTGAAAAGCTGCAATCCGATTGACATTCTATTCATTATATTCAAACTCCTTTATATGTTTATATATTTATGTCTTATTTTGTCCAACTAGATTAAGTATAGCGCATACATTACGATAAAAACATTAATTATATTAACATATTCTTATGCTATTTTGTCATTTGTAATTTATTATTACTAATTTTCCCGTTATTACTTAGTTGCTAAGATATGAAAGACCTAGTAGCCGAATGAATCGACTGTAGTGATACTTTTGGTGTTACAGCTCCACAATTGTTGTTCTCAATATAAACAGAAAAACCCAATAAGATGACCTTGTTCAAGTCACTATCTTATTGGGTACAGGTAGCTTTCACTTAAATCCTGTTTTCTTCTATAGTAAACGTATTATTTTAATGCAATTGTAAATTGCGCGTTACCTATCGCCTCAAGAGCAATGCGACCTGCTTCAACCGTTGCTGCGACTCCTTCAACAGCAGCTACCTCACCTTGACCTTTAACAACAAGTGAAAGTGGCTTATTGGCACCGTTCAATGCAACTGCGATCGAATTACCGTTGCGTGTTGCTTCAACTGTCAATGAAACATTACCTTTTACATCACGAACTACAGTTGATGCCTTAACACCTTCTTGTAAATTGTGAAGCTGTAACTCAACGCCATCAGCGAAATCATAATCAGGACGATCATTAACTGCACCAATCGCAAGAATAGTATTTTCACGAACGAATAATGGTAAGCTCATGAAGCCATGCGTTTCTGATCTCCAACTACCACCTATAACAACTTCACCTGTTAATAGGTGCGTCCATTTTCCCGCTGGCAAATAATAAGTTACATCGCCCTCTTCATTGAAGATTGGGGCAACAAGTAGACTATCTCCAAGCATATACTGACGATCAAGTTGCTCTACAGCAGGATCACCATGGAATTCAAGCACCATCGAACGCATAGCAGGAATACCCAATTCATGCGCTTGAACAGCTGTATTGTATAGATAAGGCATCAATGAGCATTTCAGTTTCGTAAAGTAACGAGTAACGTCAACCGCTTCTTGATCATAAGCCCAAGGCACTCGATAAGACTTAGAGCCATGTAGACGACTATGACTAGATAGCAATCCGAATTGCAACCAACGTTTGAATACATGACTAGGTGCTGTATTTTCGAAGCCACCGATATCATGGCTCCAGAAACCAAAGCCTGACATACCTAATGACAATCCACCACGTAGACTTTCTGCCATTGATTCATAATCCGCATAACAGTCACCACCCCAGTGTACTGGGAATTGTTGTCCGCCAGCTGTTGCTGAGCGAGCAAATACTGCTGCTTCATTTTTACCAAGCTTTTCTTCAAGCACTTCAAATACGACTTTATTATAAAGCTGCGTATAGTAGTTATGCATTTTGAACGGATCAGAGCCATCGAAGTATACAACATCAGTTGGAATACGCTCACCGAAATCAGTTTTGAAGCTATCTACACCCATATCTACAAGCTCACGCAAGTACGATGCATACCATTCACAGGCAGCAGGATTTGTGAAATCTACTAGCGCCATACCAGGTTGCCATAGATCCCATTGCCATACGTCTCCATTAGCTTTTTTCACTAAGTAGCCTTTTGCTGCACCTTCCTCAAATAGACGAGAACGTTGAGCAATATACGGGTTAATCCATACACAAATTTTCAAGCCGCGTTCCTTCAAGCGGGTAAGCATTCCTTCTGGGTCTGGGAATACAGACTCATCCCATTTGAAATCTGTCCAATGGAATTCTTTCATCCAGAAGCAGTCAAAGTGGAATACGTGAAGCGGGAGATCTCGTTCAACCATACCATCGACAAAAGAGTTTACCGTTTGCTCGTCATAGTTAGTTGTAAACGATGTACTTAGCCATAGACCAAATGTCCATGCTGGTGGCAATGCCGGGCGACCAGTAAGCTGAGTATAGCGATCTAGGACGCCTTTCATATCAGGACCGTCAATAATAAAGTATTCAAGCGATTCACCTTCAACACTAAATTGAACCTTTTTCACTTTTTCAGAAGCTACTTCAAGCGATACAAGTTCAGGCTGATTAATAAATACGCCGTATCCTTTGTTAGTTATATAGAAAGGAATGTTTTTGTATGTTTGTTCAGAACTTGTTCCAGCATCCTCATTCCAAATATCAACCGTTTGACCATTTTTCACAAATGGAGTGAAACGCTCTCCAAGACCATATACTAATTCTCCAACACCTAGATCAAGCTCTTCACGTACATATGCACGTTCTTTGCCCTCTGTAATGTATGCCATAGAACGCTGTGCGCTACCAGTTAGACGTTTGCCGCCACGGTAGAAATCTACTTTCCACTCTGGACCTTTAGCAATATGAACGCTTAAATCTCCGCTAGTTAGAACGGCTTCATGTTCATTCTCTTCAATAACTGCGTTACTTTCCGCAGATTTCGTAAGTTCAAAGTTAGGACCAAGATTACGTACACCAGTATGATGAATAACTTTCACGCCAATAACTCCGGGTAGTGGAGAGTGGAATTGAATCGTTAATAGCATCGTATCAAGCATACTTGCTCTATTTAGAAGCGGACGCGGTGCAGCATACGCTGTTAACACGCCATCCTTCTCATAGAATTCATGCGCTTGCATTGCGCCTTGCACATTAAATTGCTCATGGATTAACCAGTTACCATTTGTAAATTTCATAGGATATGATCAACCTTTCTATTATTAATATTTCTTCTATTGGATAGTAAATTCATTTGATATAATTGCATTATACTGATAAAATTAGAACAATTCTAACAGTATAATGCTGAAATATAGCACTATTTTGATAAATGTATAAGTAGGTGTCACAAATGGACTTAAGCGTCAAAACATCGTTGAAGGAAAATCGCCTCCATGGTACTGAGCAATTTCCGCTCGCAGCCTATTGGATCGATCAAACGATTGCTGGAGCACCAATATTAGAATGTCACTGGCATAGCGAAATGGAATTTTTCTTTTGCATGCAAGGGGAAGTTTTATTTCAGGTGGATACCGACTACTATGTCGTGAAGGCTGGCGAAGCTATCTTTATTGATAGCGGAGAAATACATACTGGTCATTCGCATCATCATGCGACTTGTATGTATGGAGCGGTCGTGTTCGACCCTCAATTATTAGCAAGTGCTAGCTTTGATGCGATACAAACCGAGTATATTGCTCCTTTTTTCGAACGCACACACAGTTTTCCCCGTCATATTAAGCCACAATCACGCTGGGAGAAGCAGCTTTTAGATGCACTTAAAACGATATTATCGCTTTGTGATCAACAGGATTTAGGCTATCAGCTTAGTATTAAAGCATTGTTGCTCCAAATGCTGCAAACGATCTTGCCAGAAGGTAGACATGCAAACCGCAGCAAACGTGGATTAACCGATCAGACGAAGACGATTAGATTGAAAAAGGCGATTAGTTATATTCAATCCAATTACAATCAGCCTCTAAAAATATCGCAAATCGCTGGACAAATTCCGATGAGTGACGGCCAGTTCTGTCGTTTCTTCAAAAGTATGACGAGACAGACACCCATCGAATATGTAAACTCCTATCGCATACGACGTGCTGGAGAGTTGCTGCTTGATCCATCGAACAAAATCTCAACCGTCGCATTAGATGTCGGTTTCGACCATATGAGTTATTTCGTTAAAGTATTTCGTCAGCAAATGAACTGCACACCATCTGAATATCGCAAAAAAATGTTAAACAGCTCCTTAGACTATACGCTTTAGCTAATTCTCAATATCACTTTGCATAATTTTTATTATATTTCGAAATTTTCACTCAAATTTTAAGGTAATCTTAAGGTTGATTCGCTACAATACATTCATACTTTGTTGTGCTGGAGGAATGAATCATGACAATTACAGTTGTATTCCAAGAAAAACAGATACCTGTATATATGCAAGAGCTTAATAAAAAAGCAATGCGCAAGCTGGAGGCCATTTTGAATCAGAAATGGGAAACAGGCAAGCAAGCTTTGAAAACTTGCTTAGCAACACTTATTAGTATCGAAGTTATTGGTTCAGAAGCAACGTTACATGCATTAACCGAACATCATACTTTAACGATCTCACTTTATTAATATACAAAGGGACGAGGCTACCAGTGCTGTAGCTTCGTCCCTTTGTTGTTATAATAAGTTAGTTCTTAAACAGTATTTTCAATTGCGTTTGGCTAATATCGGCACACCTTTATTACGATTTCCCCAGATGAATACAAACGTACCAATCCATCCGAAAATCGAGGCAATAATTAATATAATGTTAATTTCCACTATCGAAGTTAATCCTGTCCCTAATAACGGCCCAATAGTCCCTCTTATACCAAACATCATAAGATGTATACCAAAGACAACAGCTTCTCTCCCTGGAGCAATCTTGAATATAAATGCCATAATCCCGATTTCCCAAATTGCTTCACCAACACCTTGAACTGCATTTCCAATTAATACTGAAGTAAAACTCCCCCATAAACTATATAGCAAAGGTACAATTGCGTAAGCAGCTATTCCGATTACGAGAGTATACTTAATATCTATACGATCAATCATAATACCGCCTAACCAGAACGTTAATAAGAGCGCGATATAGTAGGCAACACGTGCATAGCCTATTTCTACATTGCTTAATCCAAGTACATCAACTTGAATAATTTGGTATAAAGGTATTGACATCATATTACCAAAGCCTGAGAACGTTGTTGCAATAAGAAATAAAGCAAGTATTTTATTACTTTTCACAAGCTGAACTTGTTCTAGCCATTGAGCTTTTTTGCCAACTCTAGCAACTGCAGTAAGACCTCGATTAGGCTTAGTACCTTGTTTGGATACTTTAATCGAATTAAATATACTAACAGAGATAAATCCAGCAATCGCAGCAGCAATTAATGGTCCCCTTGGCCCCAATACGTCTGTCCAGCTACCAACTAGATATGCTATTGGAATCATTAATACACCCATACCAACACGTACATAGCCCATTAATCTACCACGCAAATTAGATGGATAAATTCTAGATACGAGCGATGCATAGGCTGGCGCTTGAATCCCCATTAATAATTGAAAGACAACAGCCGTTACTACATAGACATTAGGATTAGGGAATATTGCGGGCAATATCGGCAATAGACGACCAATCATATTAGGAATTATCGTAAATGGCTTCGGCTTATCCGTTCTCTCTATCCACGAAGCCCAAATCGGCGAGAAAATTAAGCCTATTGCTGGTGCAGCTGACAATATCCCTACTTGCCAATTAGAAGCACCTTCTTGTATAGCAAAAGCAATAAAAAACTGATTCATAACTACATTGAAAAGACTAAAAAACAAAGTTGCAACAAAATCTACGCGTACATTCCACCATACCCGAGGCTGTATCTCCATTCCGAAATGTTGGTGTTGCTCAGCCTTTAATGCTTGTGTCATATATATAAACGATCCTTTTATCAGTGTATTTACCCAGAAGTTACTATCCAACAATCACCATACTATAAAAGTATCTTATTTGTATAGTGGACACTTAATATTTATTAAATAGAAAAAACACCACAGTACTTTAGCTCTCGAAGAGAGGTAATAGACTGTGGTGTTCATGTTTTCTATTCTCCAAGCAAAATTTGTGCATATGGAGATTCAATCGGCAACATAATGACTGGATTATTACTCATCGTTACAATATAACTTTCCAACGTTCGATACAGATTGTAGAATTCCGGATCCTTACCGTATGCTACATTATAAATTTTTGCAGCCTCTTGCTCACCTGCCGCAACTATTTTCTTGGAATCTGCCTCGGCTTGTGCCATTAATTCAAGCGCAGTACGATCTGCTTTTGATGTGATTTTTTTCGATTCTTCATCACCTTCGGATAAATAACGGGCAGCAATCGATTGACGATCGGAAATCATTCGATTATAGACACTTTCCTTATTACTTTCAGGTAAATCAGTACGCTTAATCCGTACATCTACGATTTTAATACCATAATTATCACGTTGCAGTGACAGTGCTACATCCTTAGTGATTTCATCATTCAAATCACCTCTAGCTGTATTTTCACTAATAATTTCATCATAATTCACTTCAGAAAGTTTACGTCTTACAGTGTTGTATACTGCCTCATTAATTCTTTGTGCCCCATCACTTACAGCGGGACTTGTTTTATTAAATTTTATAGGATCTTCAATTCTCCATACCGTGTAATTATCGACAAGAATAACTTTCTTGTCTTTTGTCATAATTTGAGTCGGTACATTCTCATAAGTCATCTGGTACTTGGGCAACTCTTTAATTTTGTCGACAAATGGTATTTTCATATACAGTCCGGGCTCTGACTTAGCATCAATTGCTTCGCTAAAACGCAATACAATTTTATATTCGCCTTCTTTAACGATATATAACGAGCCAAATAGGCAAATAATAATGACAATACCTGCAATAATAAATCCAGTAAGTTTAAAGTTTTTCATATTTTCTCCCCCTACTGCGAGCCAGCAGAGTCGGAAATCGAACTGCTAGTTGATGTGTTATTCGTTGTAGAGCTACTCTTCTTACTCAAAAGCTCATTGAGTGGTAAATAGTTGACCGTATCACTACCGGTATTTGTAATAATAATTTGCGCATTAGGCAGAATTTTTTCCAGCGTCTCAATAATTAGACGACTTTCTGTAATATCTTTATTGTTATTGTATTCTGCATAGATGGCATTGAACTTAGCTACATCACCTTGTGCATTCAAAATACGAGA